>JAYVKT010000399.1:0-9628 GCA_043768195.1 Chitinophagaceae bacterium
TTCTTCTTTATCAACCGCAGCTACAATTTTACATTCCCTTATCTGGCTCTGGCAGGGTATACAACTTTTGCAATGATGTTTGGTCTGCTTATTAACGAAGCTGTAGCCGGCGAAACAAAACTGATAAACCTGTTATTTAACATCCCGATACTTAAGTTCTTTGGTAAAATATCGTATGGTTTCTATATTTTTCACTGGCCTGTTTATCTTTTACTCAGCCCTTACTTGTTTCCATGGGTGTCAAAATTTGTAAATAGTGCATCACTGCAATTTACGGTGTCTGTAATAGCCACATTAGCTGCTGTTGTAATAAGCTGGTTGAGTTATCAATATTTTGAAAGATATTTTTTGAAACTAAAAGATAAGTTTGTGTAAACCGGTCACATTTTTTTATCATCATTTTGATTGTATCTTTAATTGAACTGTAATGGCGGAACAAATTGTTATACTGACCCCTGTTTTTAATGACGGAGAATCATTGAATCTGCTTCTTAATGAACTGGCAGCATCGCTGAAAGAATTTGCCCATACTGAATTTTCTGTGCTGGTTATAAATGATGGCTCGACAGACAGATTAAAAATAACCCCTCCGGCTTCTTTCTCTTTGCAAATTCTGCACCTGCAGCGTAATATCGGGCACCAAAAAGCTATTGCAATAGGATTGGCATATATAAAAGAAAGCATACCCTGCGATAAAGTGGTTGTTATGGATAGTGATGGCGAAGACAGACCTTCTGATGTCGCCGCTTTGCTTGGTAATTCTGCAAATAATCCCGGTAAAATTATTTTTGCACAACGAAAATCGAGGCAGGAAGGAACAGGTTTTCGTTTATTTTACAGGCTCTATAAAATTGCGTTCAGAATCCTTACCGGCAAAAAAATTGATTTTGGGAACTTCTTACTGATGCCCCGCCCCCTATTAGATAAAGCAGTTTACTATAGTGAAATATGGAACCACATTGCAGGTGGTATCATAAAAACCGAGTTGCCTTTTATTTCAATTGTTACTAACCGGGGAAAAAGGTATGCGGGTAAATCGAAGATGAGTTTTCTATCATTACTGATGCATGGCCTTGGTGCCATTGCTGTATTTATTGAAGTAATTGCCAGCCGTCTGTTGATTTTTTCTTTAGTACTGATTGGTGTTTCATTACTGGCTATTCTTACATTGCTTGGTATAAGAGCATTTACAGACCTGGCCATTCCCGGCTGGACATCTACTGTTGCGTCGGCTATGCTGATAATTTTATTACAAAGTTTTCTTCTCTCCCTTTTTACCATATTTCTATACCTTTCGTCACAATCACAAAGAAAATTTATTCCGATACACCATTATAAAGATTATACAGGTGCAGTTGAAACGATTCAATAAATGAACGATCCTTTAAAATACCCGGGAGATGAATTGGTGTTGTTTCAGCATGCAAAAAAATGGAAAAAATATTTTAGTCAGCAAATAAAGCCTTTTATAAAAGGAAGTGTACTGGAAGTGGGTGCAGGCATAGGCGCTACTACCCTGCTGCTAAATGATGATACAACCGAAAAATGGTTATTGCTGGAGCCTGATAAAGAAATGGCAGCCGAACTAAAAAAGAAAATTCAAACAAAAAAATTACCCGCCAACTGCCAGCTTCAAACAGGAACAATTGACAATGTTATTTCGACATTTGATACAATTATATATATAGATGTATTGGAGCATATTGAAAAAGATGCAGAAGAAATGAAAAAAGCCGCTGCGCATTTAAATCCAGGAGGCCATGTCATAATATTATCCCCGGCTTTTCAATATTTATATAGTCCATTTGACAAAGCAATTGGGCACCACCGGCGATATACTAAAAAGACTATCAGAAATATAACACCGTCGGAACTTCACCTTACCAGCAGCAGGTATTATGATTCATTTGGTTATTTTGCTGCATTGCTGAATAAATTATTTCTCCGACAGAAATATCCAACCCGGCAACAGGTTTTATTTTGGGATAACCGGATGATACCTGTTTCAAGAATTACCGACAATATTTTTTTTCACAGCTTTGGTAAAAGCATTATTGCCGTTTGGAAAAAGGCATAATAATTTACCGGTTTTCTTTTCCATAGCTTATACATAGTTTTGTAACTATACTATGCAAAATAATCTTGAAGAAATTGACTTTGATGAAGTGACTGATAACAGCGGCACCAGTTACACTGTTTTCCGAAATGATTTAGAGCCACACTATTCCATTGTGGCTTTTGATATTGCAAAAGGTTACTTTTTTCTTTTTGCAACTGCTGGTGCAATTATTTTTTTTGACCATTATTTTAATTCCCTCCGGTGGGTTATTATACCAGCAGCTAGTTTTCTTATTGGTTATATTGCTGCTTATCTTGCTTTATTTATACATGAAGCCGGACATTTCAATATTCATCCCGATAAAAAAATAAATGACAGGCTGGCTACTTTCTTTCTTTGCCTTCCGTTTGGCTTATCGCTGAAATCGTATCGTAAAATACATTGGCAGCATCATCTCCATTTAGGAACACCGCAGGATACTGAAGTGTCTTATTTTAATGGATTAACCAAACTCTTTGTGTTGGAAACTCTTACTGGTGTCCATTTACTACGCACAATAATGCGAAAAGAAGAAAATGATTTGCTAACAAAAGAACAAGTAAAACAAAGCAAGATGATGCTTTTCTTCGGGTCGCTTCTCCATCTGATTATTCTTACTGTCGCTTTCTTCACTGGTAACTGGCCATTTGGCATCGCATGGATAGCAGGCTTTGGCATTTTCTTTCCCTTCTTTGCTACAATACGGCAGATATTAGAACACCGGGATGAATTAGCACATCATACTACCGACTTTTATAAACAACCGCATGGAAAAGTGAGTCGCCTGTTTGTTCATACATTACTTAGCAGCAGTTTTGGTTCAGCCGGTTTTACCCGTCACATGATACATCATTGGGATCCCCAGATTTCATATACCCGGTTAAAAGACATTGAAGAATTTCTTTCCAAATGCAGTAAGACATCCACAATAATTAAAGAATCAAAAACAACTTATACGACAACATTTAAAAAATTATTAGCAGCTCCATGAGTAGCATTCCAACATATTGCCCTGTTTGCAAAGCGAAGGACATTCAAATATGGAGTGTTGCAAAAGACTATGAATATTTTTCAACAACTGATGAGTTTACTTATTATGATTGTAATTATTGCAAAACCATTTTTATTCACCCAGTTCCTGTTAATCAATTAAAAAAAATATACCCTCACAATTATTATTCGTTTGCCAACAAACCGAAGGGTGTTGTTGTACGACTAAAAGAATGGCTTGATAAACGTTTTTTTAAAGCTATTCTGAAACAGATACCAGAAAAGAAAATAAATGTACTGGATATTGGTGGTGGCACCGGATGGATACCGGATCTGCTTAAGAAATGTGATGATCGGATCGGCTTCACACAAATTGTAGATATTGATGAAAAAGCTAAAAGTATTGCAGAAAAAAATGGGCATGCCTATTTTAATGGCCCTATTGAAGAATTTGCAACAACCACCCGTTTCCATCTTATCCTGATGCTGAACTTAATTGAGCATGTTGCCGATCCTCTATCTGTTTTGCAAAATGCCCAGTCCTTATTAGCACCCGGAGGAATGATTGTAATTAAAACTCCTAACACCGATAGCCGGGATGCCAGGCTATTTAAAAAATCTTACTGGGGTGGATTACATTGCCCACGGCACTGGATTATTTTTTCAGCTGCCAATTTTAAATTGCTGTTGCAATCCACCAATCTGAAAATAAAATCTTTAAAATATACACAAGGTGCTCCGTTTTGGGCATTCAGTATTATTGCTGCCTTGCATCGCAGAAAAATTGTAACTATTTCAGCAACAAAGCCACTTATTTATCATTGGTTATTTGCCCCGGTTAGTGCCGTATTTGCTTTATTCGATTTTATTCGCCGCCCTTTTACAAAAACATCACAAATGTTTATTCTTTTGAAAAATCAGAAAGATGTTTGATTCTGTCGTTGCGAAAATTTTGTCTATTTTGTAACTGGTAATCCACTCAAATGAGGTTATACACCCCCCTTCTGCAAAATAAGACTCACTACAAGAATTATTTGTTATTGCTTATAATTTGTCTGCTGTCATTGTGGCCAATTTCTTTTGGTTTCTTTAGTGTTAAAAATGATGCCATTCATTATTTTCTTCCGTACAGGTTTCAAATAAGTGAGACTTTGCGGAATGGGGAGTTCCCCTTTTGGAATCCTTACATTTATTTAGGCTATCCTGTACATGGCGATATGCAAAGCGGAGCCTGGAATCCGGTTGTTTGGTTTTTTTCGCTTTTCGGCAGGTACGATATTACTTTATTCCATTTTGAAAATCTTTTATACATTTTTTTGGGGGGAGCAGGAATGTATAAATTAGTAAGTAACCTTACCGACCATGCCCATACGGCATTATTAATCGCTGCCAGTTATATGCTCAGCGGATTTTTTCTTAGTGGACAACTTATTAATTGGCTGGCTGCTGCTGCATTTTTACCTTTTGTTATACACTATTACCGGCAAACAATCAGGGGGTCTTCTTATAATAATCCTGTTAAAACAGCTTTAGCACTGTATTTATTATTTGTTTCCGGGTATCCTTCTTTTTTCATTATTAGCAGCTATATTTTATTGGCCTTGTTTACAATTACTATTATCTCCCGGTTAAAAAATAAAAGAGAGGCGGCCATTCCATGGAAGAGATTTACATTACAACACCTGATAATCGCTGCCCTATTCTTAAGCTTAGCCTTACCAGCCATTGTATCGTATATTGAACTTTTGCCGTATTACCAACGAGGAAGTGGTGCCGGTTACAAAGATGTTATTACTAATTCATTCGAACTTCAGCATTTATTATCATTACTATTTCCCTCAGCAATAAAAGCTAATGACCTGGTTTCAACAACAGACGTTACTTTCAGAAATCTTTACATAGGTATTTTTCCATTGATACTATTGGCAGTTTTTCCGCCCAAACTTTACCTGAGAAATATTTTACTTATCCTGTTAACCATATTTTCCCTGCTTTTTAGCCTTGGCGACGCAACCCCGGTACGAAAGTTATGTTACGACTTTGTTCCATTTATGAACACATTCCGGCATCCTTCGCAAATGAGATTATTTTTTCTTTTCGCCTTATTATTGCTGGCAGCCCCGGGTCTAAAGAAATTTTTGACTGTTACTTCACCAACAAACAACCATAAACGACTTAAGCAGTTTACATTAATAATTATCATCCTGCTTTTTGTTACAACAATTATCGCTGTTTTCAAATCAAATTTTTTGAAAATTATTTCCACTACTCAATTTCAGGAAATCAGGAACGGGTTAAAAAATGTGTTTGACAATATCAGCCTTATTGATACGATTGCACTTAATGGCTTGCTCCAACTTATTTTTTTACTCTTTTTCTTTCCACTGCTCAAGAGAAAAGTTTTAAATAACTCAGTTTTCAGTTTCTTATGGTTGATGAATCTTTTTATTATGGCACAGTTAGTATTGCCCTCGACGTTTGTCAGCAAAATGCCACCCCGGGAGATTAACGCTATTATTCACACATCACCAAAAGGATTTCCTGTTGAAGGGCTTGAAAGACCTCTTGTGGAAAATAGCCAGGATGCACTTGTTAATTTTGAAAAAATTGCTCTTTCTTATTTTTACAATAAGAAAATCGGTATCAGTCGCATTACCAATTCTCCTTCCTTCCTTACAGAACAGGAAATGTTTTTACAGACGCCGTTCGTTTACAACTATGTTGCTTCAATGCCTGTTGTTTATATGGCAGATTCAATTGTAAGGTTGAAAGACACAGCATTGATATACCTTGCTTCTGCGCCCAAATATGCATTTGCAGAAGACATCCGCATTGAAACACAATCAAACCCTGAAAGAGACAACCCGGCAACATCTGCTATTAAAAAAATAACAGCTAATAAATTTGAAATTGAAACAAAAAGTGAGGCTGCATCATTTCTTGTGCTAACGCAAAATTATCACCCTTACTGGAAGCTGGAGGTTGACGGAATTCCAGCAGTACTTCATAAAACAAATATGTGTTTTATGGGTACACCAGTTGCAGCTGGCAAACACAGTGTTATTTTTCGTTATTCTCCCCGCAGTACTATAATAGCCATGTGGGTTATGTTTATTACTACAGCACTTCTCATTATTTTGGGAAGTGTATCTTTAATAAAACAATTGAGACAACGTAACCAGCAATAAAATGAGCCGGAAAAAAATTATACTGCTATCCATCCTGCTTTCATTACCTGTTATTCTTTTTTTACTGCATCATTATTTTAACCATTCACCTGATCTGAAACCAACGGGTTTTACTATAAATGAAAACGTTTTATACATGTCCTATGCCCATCAGTATTTAGATCAACAAAATTTTTCACTATTTTATTCAAACCCTTTTGATGGAGATCCTGCATCTCCGAAAATATATTTTCAACCGGTAAACATTGTTTTTATTGCTGCTATGAAAGCCGGTCTAGAACCGGGGCTTTGCTTCTCCTTATTTGGCTTACTAATGGCTATTCTTTGCATTTACATGGGTATTAAAATTATTCTGCACCTTTTACCCGGCTATGACAAGCAAATATTAGTTTCAACATTATTTACATGGGGCGGCGGACTAACAGCCATTGCGGGCCTGGCCGTATCACTTATGCTGCCCGGTCATCATTTTCCGCAATGGCTTGATGGCATTCATCTGGCGGATCCGGCCAATGGCTGGTGGGGACTGAACTGGGGGCGAACATTATTCATTCCGCTGGAAGCCTACTATCATTTTTTATTTCTGCTAAACATTTACCTGCTACTAAAGAAAAAATGGAAATCCAGTTTGGTCATTTCTCTGTTACTTTCTATTTCACACCCCTTCACAGGAATTGAATACCTATTGATAATTAATGCCTGGATTTTTTTTGAAAAGATTGTATTTAAGAATAAAAATATTCCTTTCTGGTATTGGGCTGGCATTGTCAGTGTTACATTATTCCATGCCTGGTATTATCTATTCTACCTGAATAGTTTTCCGGAACACAAGCAATTATTTTCCCAATACAGTGCCAGCTGGACTTACAGCCTGCTGGTTGTTATTCCGGCCTACTGCCTTGTTAGTGCTTTAGCAGTGCTTACTATTAGAATTAACAGGCCATTTAAAAAATTTCTATCGCAGCCACATCAGCGTTTATTTCTTTGCTGGGCATTGATTGCTTTTCTCCTGTCTAAACATGAGTGGTTTATAAAACCCATGCAACCTATACATTTTACACGGGGATATATATGGGCGGGGTTGTTTCTATTATCTCTACCTGGGTTAATATGGCTAATTGATTATTTCCAAAAAACTAAACTAAAGAAATGGGGAGTTGCAGGCATTCTGCTTATTCTACTCTCGGATAATATTTTATGGACAACTAATGTTTTGAGAAAAAAAGAAACAACTGAATGGGAAGGGCATATATCAAAAGATACAGAAGAAGTGCTAACCTTCCTTAAAACAAATGGCTCAACTGCTGATCTGTTAATTGGCAATGCTCCACTTGTTAATTATCTCGCAAATGTTTACAGCCCTGCCAATTCATGGGTTTCCCATCCATTCAATACGCCAAAGAGGGAAGAAAGAATTCAAGTCATGAAAAATTTTTTGCAAACTAACATTCGGCCGGTTGAATGGGGCAACAGAAGAATTTTACTTATTATTCATAAAAAAAATGAACCGCTGACGATTCTCCCTTCTTTACAAAAAAACAAGTTGTTTGAAAATAATTCCTATGCAATATTTACTTCGTAATGCTTACTTTTTGAGACCTGATTGCCTCCACTTATTTTTTACCAGATAGAAAAGCATCATTATCATTAACACCAGTAAACCAAAAAAGAAGAACTGTTTTATTCGAAAAAAAAAGTTAGTCCCTGATGAGCCGGGGCTGTATATTTCATACCACGGTTTAGGAAAAATATATTTTTGAAATTTTTGAATTGGCGAATACACTTCTGAAAGATTGAAATTGATATAATATCTAAGAAAATAATTTTTATTAAAATATATGTCCGTTGAAAAATTTTCTTTTGGCATCAATTTGGAGATAACTGTAGTGCTGTCAAAGCTTGTAATTAAAAGGGCTACAGGCTGTTCCTTAACCCTGTAATCAAAATACTGGGCTGCGGAAAGAGCTTGGTCATTTTTGCTGATTAAAAATAGATTTCTGGTAATATCCACCATCACCCATTTTTTGGTTGCCGGGAGATATACTTCATTAACCTCATGATAACCGACATTGGCACTGTCCTTTATAGGAACAATTTCTACATACCTGTTTTGAAGACCTGCTACCGTACAAAAAAAACCAAACATTCGCTGGAAATGACCACACCAAAGTTTTTTTTCTTTGTGTGCTATCAAATAGTTGTATTGTTGAAACGGGGTTAGCATTGAAAGTTGGGTTTCCGGTATTCCCTGCTGTTGATTAAAAAACTTGTATAACCAGCTGGCGATTTTTATCACTTTAGTTGTTTCATCTGAAACCGTGTCTGCTCCAGTCTGCTTTTTTATTACCGATTTTCCCTGCTCCAATTCTGCGGTAGTAAATAATTGATTATTCTTGTTCCATTTATTTAAAAAAGAAGTACTGGCTTCATACGGATATAACTCATCCATACCCGAATACTTGACATATTCAAACTTTCTGTTTCGATTGATAAAAATAAAGATATTACCCGCCGCAAAAAGCAAACTGAAAATCAATACCCACTTTGGAAGGAGTTTCATTTAACAATGCTATTTAATAATATTTTTTCCCTGAATAGCCTTTCTAATTGCCTCATCCATTAACCGTTCAGCAAACGGTCGTGATATTTCATTTAACTTTTCAATTCCTGTATGGATTTCATCTTTATTCCCGTTCAGCATGAGGCCCGAAAGGGTTTCTATTGCTGATTCCGTTTCTTTAAGTTCCTGGGGCGTTAGAAATTTTCTGTTCTTTATTATAAATTGTACAGTAGTATCAATAATATGAGTGGCTTCGGTTTGAGCTTCAACTAATGCCCGTATTTGTATGTCTTCCTTTGCATGGGTGATGGAATCGAATAACATTTTTTCCACTTCCGTATCTGTAAGGCCATATTGTGGCTTTACTTCAATACTTTGTTCAACACCACTCCGCAGTTCCTTTGCTTTTACTACCAATATCCCATCGGCATTTACTAAAAATGAGACTTCTATTTTGGGCAAGCCGGCAGGCATTCCGGGTATGCCAGTCAAATTGAACTCGGCTAGTTTACGGTTATCCTTTACCAAATCTCTTTCTCCCTGGTAAACTGAAACCCGCATGCTGCCCTGTCCGTCTTTTTGTGTGGTGTACTGACGGCCCACCTTAGAAGGAATTTTGGAATTACGGGGAATTAATACATCCATCAAACCACCCATTGTTTCAATACCAAGTGAAAGCGGTGTAATATCAAGCAGTAGAAAATCCTTATTATTACCGGCTAGTATATCGGCCTGAACTGCTGCACCCAACGCTACTACTTCATCGGGATTTAATGTGTCATGTACTTTTCT
>JAYVKT010000400.1:0-3663 GCA_043768195.1 Chitinophagaceae bacterium
GTAAAACATATTTACACCGCCGATCCATCGGCTCATGTATTTAATGGAAAAATTTATATCTACCCGTCGCATGATGTGGATGCAGGTGATGCCTTTGACGATTTAGGCAGTCACTTTGCCATGGAAGACTATCATATTCTTTCAATGGATGCACCAACTGCAGAAGCAAAAGACAATGGCTGTGCCTTGCATGTAAACGATGTGCCCTGGGCTGCCAAACAAATGTGGGCACCGGATGCAAATGAAAAAGATGGTAAGTATTATTTATTTTTTCCTGCAAAAGGACATGATGGTATTTTTAGAATTGGTGTGGCTATCAGTGATTCGCCTGTTGGGCCTTTTATACCAGAGGAAGAGCCAATAAGAAATAGTTTTTCTATTGACCCTGCAGTTTATAAAGATGGTGATGGTTCCTGTTACATGTACTTCGGCGGCATTTGGGGCGGACAATTGCAACGCTGGAGAAATGGGATTTTTAATGGCGAACAACCTGAAAGCCCAACTGCACATTTACCAGAAGCAAATGAACCGGCATTGTGCGCCAAAATTGCAAAGCTTACCGATGATTTATTAGAGTTTGCAGAAGACCCGAGTGATGTTATCATCCTTGATGAAAACGGAAAACCACTTTTACAAGGCGATACTGACAGAAGATTTTTTGAAGCAAGCTGGCTGCACAAACACAATGGGAAATATTATTTCTCTTATTCAACCGGCGATACACATTTTATTTGTTATGCCATTGCAGATAATCCGTATGGGCCGTTTACATACGGAGGAAGAATTTTAGAGCCTGTTGTAGGATGGACAAGTCACCACAGCATTTGTGAATTTGAAAATAAGTGGTATTTATTTTACCACGACAGTAGTTTGAGCAAAGGCGTTACACATTTACGCAGTGTAAAAATAACAGAGTTGGTGCATGATGAAAACGGGTTTATCAAAACGATTAAACCGTATAATTACTAATTCAGTTTAAATAACAATGATGAGAAAGCTTTTATTATGTTCTCTATTTAGTATATCGCTGTTAGTATCGCAGGCGCAAACATTTAACAATCCTATATTGGCGGGGTTCTATCCCGATCCGAGCATATGCAGAGTGGGCAATGATTATTATGTTACCACATCTACGTTTGCATATTTTCCGGGCTTGCCTGTTTTTCACAGCACCGATTTAGTTAACTGGAAGCAGATTGGTAATGCTATGGACAGGCAGGAACAATTAGATCAAACCAATGCCGGTGTGTCAAGAGGTTTGTTTGCTCCCACTATCCGTTACCATAAAGGCACTTACTATATTCTATGTACATTAATAGATAAGAAGGGCAATTTTATTATTACTGCCAGGGATCCGAAAGGGCCATGGAGTAACCCTATCTGGTTGCCTGAGGTAAGAGGTATAGATCCTTCCATTGATTTTGTAGAAGATAAAGCATACGTGGTTTACAATAATGATGCACCAGATAACAAGCCATTGTACAACGGTCACCGCACTATTCGTATGTATGAATTTGATATCAATACAATGAAAGTGGTAGGCCAGGAAAAATTGCTGGTGAATGGTGGTACAGACTTGTCTAAAAAACCAATATGGATTGAAGCACCGCACATTTTTAAGAAAGATGACTGGTATTATCTTATATGTGCAGAAGGTGGCACAGGGTATAATCACTCTGAAGTTGTATTTAGAAGTAAAGCGGTGGATGGGCCATATATTCCTTATGAAAAGAATCCGATACTTACACAACGTCATCTGGATAAGCAAAGAAAAAATCCGGTTACCACAACAGGACATGCCGATTTTGTAGAAACACCTGATGGCAGATGGTTTGCTGTTTTCCTGGCTTGTCGTCCATATGGAGATGACATATACAATACAGGAAGAGAAACATTTCTTTTACCTGTTGAATGGAAAGATGGATGGCCACATATATTAGAAGGAAACGCAGAAGTGCCATATACATTGCCGGTGCCTTTGCCTGCAATAACAAAAAAAGTAAAAAATCCTTTTGGTGGTAACGTAAGGTTTAAAGACGATTTTAATGGTAACAAATTTGATGATCGTTACCTGTTTCTAAGAAATCCAGAAATGGATGCGTATAGCTTAACGGCAAAAAGCGGTTTCTTTCAATTAGCACTTCGTCCGCAAACTGCATCTGAAAGAAAAAGTCCTTCCTTTCTTGGATCCCGTCAGCATAATTTAAAAGGATACGCAGCAACAATTATTGACTTTACGCCAGCCTCCGAAAAAGAAAAAGCCGGGTTAATGATTTTTCAGAGCGAAAACAATTATTACTTCTTATGCAAATCTATTGAGAACGGTAAACCTGTTGTTCAATTATATAAATCTCCATCAAAAGAAAATAAAAATGGAGAATTATTAGCATCACAACTACTCACTACCACAAAACCGCTGTACCTCAAAATTGAATCGAAAGCATCAACCTATGCATTTTATTTTGGGGAGAAAAAGAATAAATGGAAGCTATTGAAAGATGGTGTGGATGCCTCATTCCTTAGTACCAAAGTGGCAGGGGGATTTGTGGGAAGTTTATTTGCACTGTATGGTACATCCAATGGAGAGCCAACTACATCTGTTGCAACCTACGATTGGTTTGAATACAAGGGCAATGATGACGGAATAAAAAAATAGAAAGCCTGCTGCCGTTTTTTTTAGGCTTATAATAACGGATAAAAAATAAAATTTGTTATGAAACAATTTCTTGTAATTAGTGGAATATTTTTTTTAGTAAAGTTGTCTGCACAGGACTACAAACAATTCCCTATGTGGAATTATAACTTACCCATTGAACAACGGGTGAATGATGTGGTAAGCCGGTTAACCTTAGAAGAAAAAGTAAACCAGATGCTGAACGCCACACCGGCCATACCAAGGCTGGGCATTCTTGCATACGACTGGTGGAATGAAACATTGCACGGCGTGGCAAGAACGCCGTTTAAAGTAACATCTTATCCGCAGGCTATTGGCATGGCCGCCACATGGGATACCAACTCACTATACCGAATGGCCGATTACTCTGCACTGGAAGGCAGGGCTATTTATAATAAAGCCATTGAACTGGGCAGAACAAATGAAAGATACCTGGGACTTACTTACTGGACACCCAACATAAATATTTTTAGAGACCCTCGTTGGGGCCGTGGACAGGAAACTTATGGCGAAGACCCTTTTTTAACAGCTATGCTGGGCAAAGCTTTTGTGAGAGGTTTGCAGGGCGAAGACCCAAAATATTTAAAGGCCACTGCATGTGCTAAACATTTTGCAGTACACAGCGGCCCGGAGCCAAGCAGGCATAGCGACAATTTTATTCCTACTGCGTATGATTTGTGGGACACTTATTTACCTGCCTTTAAAGAACTGATTGTAAACGCAGATGTGGCCGGTGTAATGTGTGCTTACAATGCGGTTGATAAACAACCTTGTTGTGCTAATGACCAGTTGATGATTGATATTTTACGCAAGCAATGGAATTTTACCGGCTATGTTACCAGCGACTGCTGGGCCATTGATGATTTTTTCCGCTATCATAAAACACATAAAGACAGTACCAGCTCTGCCATTGATGCAGTAATACACGGCACCGATTTGGAATGTGGCCGCACTGTGTATTTAGCATTAATAGATGCGGTGAAAAAAGG
>JAYVKT010000401.1:0-4400 GCA_043768195.1 Chitinophagaceae bacterium
ACTCTTTTCTCCAGGTTGGTTCATTATGCTTTCCGTCATCCCTGATAACAGTTTTCATTTTTGATTTAGAAACTTTAGCCATTTCTTCAAAAGCTTTCAGCATATCTGGCACCATGCTTTCCCCTTCCTGTTTGCCTCCATAGAAATAGATGGTAGAATTAGCTTTTTTCCCTCTTGCTTTTATTTCTTCAAAAATTTTGGGGGCTACCCAAAAAGCCGGAGAAAAAACTCCTGCCCCACCAAACACTTTCGGATATTTTAATACAGCATACATTGAAATCAATCCTCCCATTGAACTACCAGCAATAAAAGTGTCACCTTTCTTCTTCTTTGTCCTGTAATTTTTATCAACATATGGTTTTAGAGTTTTTACAATAAAATCAACATAAGCAGAGCCTTCACCTTTGCCAAAACGATCGTTATCGTAAGGGTTGTATTCGTTAAGCCTCTTATCTCCTGCATGATCAATAGCAACGATAATACAAGTTTTGAGAAAGGCTGTGTCAAGAAACTCGTCAACACCCCATTCACCAGCAAAGGAAGTAGCATCATCAAAAAGATTTTGTCCGTCATGCATATAAATAACAGGGAACCGGTAATTCATTTCAGTATTTGCATATGCTTCCGGCAGGTATATCCAAACTCTTCTTGCTCTTTTCAATTGCGGAATCCAGAACGCTGTGTCAATAATTTTTACATTATTGCTGGCAGTACTTTTTCTTGCTACAGTTACAAACCGGTCAGCCCATTCTTCTATATCTAAACTGATAGTAGCATTTGTAGAGATTGTCAATATCCGATTTTCAATACTAGTTCCGCCTTTTTTACATTCTACTTTGTCCCAGCCGCCACGGGTTATTTTGTATTCGTATTTTCCGGGAGCTAATTTTAAGTCTAAAACATAATTGTCTTTATCATCTTTCCTGAATTTGTATTGCTCATCCTGCGGATTCCAGCCGTTGAAAGAACCAGCTATATAAATATTGCTTGTATTGTTATGATAGGAAGGCAACGACCTTATTTCTAAACTAGTACTTCTTTGTGATAAGGCAGAAATACTAATGAAAAGTGTTAATATAAGATGTTGCCGTTTATACATAAATGACCAAGGGTCGTTAAAACTAAAAGCCTTCTAAAACATAGATATAAATCCACAATAAAAATAGTAACTTTAAAGTATATAAAACATTTACCATGTCCGAAGAATATCATATCCGTGTTAAAAAAGAATATGCTGCATCACTGATAGAGCATTTGCGCAAAGAAGATGCTATTGAGTTAATTGATAGCGATGATGCTGATATTCCTGAATGGCAAAAAGAAGCTGTTCGTAAAACATTGCAGCAAATACAGGAAAACCCGGCTTTACTTCAACCATGGGAAACGGTTAAGCAAAAATATATGCGCCGCTGATGCTATTCGAAATTTTACTTTCCCCAGATGCAATTCAAGATATTGACAACGGATTCGAATACTATAATTCAAAATCTGACGGATTAGGATTTGAGTTTACGGATACAATCAATATCTATCTGACTAAAATCAGTCATGTACCAACTGCATCTGCTATTAGATATGACAATGTGAGGGTAAAGCCAGTAAGTACATTCCCTTACACCATTCACTTTGTTATCGATGAAATCAATTACAACATTAGTGTAATCAGGGTATTCAACACATGGCAAGAGCCACTTAAATAATTTGCAATTAAGCCCCCTTCATCAACTCATTAATCTTCTGATGATGTGCTTCACTCACTTTCCACACCGGTAAACGGAAAGTATTCTGACAATACCCCATTTCGCTTAGATAAGCTTTTACACCACTGGGACTGCCTTCGGTAAACATGGATGCAATAATATCTTTGTATTTATAATGCAACTTTTGAGCTTCAGTAAAATTCCCTTTCAGGCAAAGACGAACCATTTCTGAATACTCCAACGGATAGGCATTAGCCACAACAGAAATCAATCCTTCTGCACCACAGGCAATCATAGGCAGTGTAATCGGGTCATCACCGCTGATGAGCATAAAATCAGCCGGTTTGTTTTTGATGATATAATTTATCTGGTCAAAATTGCCACAGGCTTCTTTGGTTGCAAATATGTTTTTACACTCATTTGCTATTCGCACAGTTGTTTCTCCCGAAACATTTTGCCCCGTACGGCTGGGAACATTATACATGATGACAGGCAATGGCGCCGCAGCATCTAATGCTTTATAATGTTGGAAAATCCCTTCCTGGTTGGGTTTGTTATACGCCGGACTTGCAGTAAGAATGGCATCATACCCTTTCAAATCAAAACTCTTGTAACCTTGAAGCACTTCATTGGTATCGCTACCACCAATACCGGCCACTAATGGCAAGCGACCTGCTACAGTTTTGGCTACAAAAGAAAATACTTCCTGCTTTTCCTCACCATGAATAGTTGCACTTTCGCCGGTGGTGCCGAGAACAACCAAATATTCCACCTTGCCCTTTATCCAAAACTCAGTCAGTTTACTGAAACTTTCCCAATCAATTGTATTGTCTGCATTAAATGGAGTTACAATGGCAATGCCTGTTCCGGTAAATTTTTCTCTGAGTGACATTTTTGTAATTAAGAATTAAAAATTAGTAATTAATAATTGTGAATAGTTTTAGAAGACGTTACTGTATTTGTATTTTAATAGATGAGTAATTAATAGAACAATGAAGTGTGTCCTTCGATACCTCAGGATAAACTTGCAAGGGACGATGATAATAGAACCAAGGCTGGCTACATAATCTCTCTACTCCAGACTCCAGACTAAAAACTCCCGACTATCCCTACACTTCTTCCCAGAATCCCATCTTACCAAACTTTTCAATCCTTGTATTCACTCTCTCTTCTGCTGATACTTCTTTCAATTGCTTTATTACTGGTATCAGATAGTCTTTGAGAATTTGTGCAGCTCCATCATAATCCCAATGTGCGCCACCGACTGGCTCGGGAATGATTCCATCTATTAATCCAAAGCCCAGCATCTTATCCGCCGTTAAGCGTAATTGCTCTGCCGCCACTTCCTTTTTATCCCAACTGCGCCAAAGAATAGAAGAACAACTCTCAGGACTGATAACAGTGTACCAGGTATTCTCCATCATAAACACTTTATCACCTACACCTATGCCCAATGCACCGCCGCTGGCACCTTCGCCTATGATGACACAAATAACAGGCACTTTCAACCGTATCATTTCATAAATATTGCGAGCAATGGCTTCACCCTGTCCTCTTTCCTCTGCTTCTAAGCCCGGATAAGCTCCGGGTGTATCTATTAATGTAATGACAGGCTTGTTGAATTTTTCTGCCAGCCTCATCATTCGTAAAGCCTTTCTATATCCTTCGGGATTAGCCATTCCAAAATTCCGGAGTTGGCGCATTTTTGTATTGATGCCCTTTTGCTGACCTATTATCATTACTGTTTCTCCTCCAAGGCTTGCAAAACCACCCACCATTGCTTTATCGTCTTTCACATTGCGATCGCCATGCAACTCTACAAAGTTTTCCGTCATTTTATCAATATACTTGAGTGTGTAGGGCCTGTCCGGGTGTCGGCTCAGTTGCACCCGTTGCCAACTGCTTAAGTTTTCAGTAATTTCTTTTCGCTTATCCAATATGCCTTGTTCTAATTTAACAATGGTATCGCTAAGATCAAGTTTGGTCTTTTCCTGGCGATGTTTCATACTGGCAATCTCATCAATCAGGTCTTTGATGGGCTTTTCAAAATCTAAAAATTGTCTATTGGCATCGGTTGGCATAGGCTGTAAAATGAGTGGCTAAATTAAGGATTAAATGATAATGTGAATTTTTCTCCTGAAAGGTTGATTGTCAGTGGATAAATAATGGAAAAACTTTTGGCAGCAAAAGATGTCAGGGCTATCTTTGCCGTCCTGAAAATGGCTCGGGTTACGAATCATTAAAAGGAGTTGGATCGGTAGTTCAGTTGGTTATCTCGCCTCAGGCGAGACGCCCTGCACGGAGGAGGACGCAGGTTCGAGTCCCGTCCGGTCTGCAAAACAAAAAAGTTCTTTACGTTATGTATTACGTTTATATGATTGAAAGCCAGCAATCCGGTATTTTTTACAAAGGAAGTACCAGTGATTATGTTAGAAGATTGACTGAGCATAATGAAGGTATAAACGAGTACAAAGAGGAAAAGGCCCTTGGATATTGGTATTCGTTCAAATATTTGAAACTAAATCTGAAGCCCTGGTACAAGAAAAGAAATTAAAAAGGTGTAATAAGGAATATTTAAGATGGTTGATAAATCAATCAGTGAATATTCTTAATAACAAATAGTTGGATCGGTAGTTCAGTTGGTTAGAATGCCGCCCTGTCACGGCGGAGGTCGCGGGTTCGAGTCCCGTCCGGTCCGCA
>JAYVKT010000402.1:0-11099 GCA_043768195.1 Chitinophagaceae bacterium
TGGACACCGCCGGTTAATATTATTAATGCAAATACAGCCAGCCCAACTGTGTCGCCGCTATCCACCACCACTTACTATGTGGAGCTGGAAGACAATGGCTGCCGCAACAGGGACTCTGTAAAAGTAAATGTGGTAAATTTTGTATCGCTGCAGGCAATGGCTGACACACTCATCTGCCGGACTGATACGATACAACTCCGCATAAACTCAGATGGATTGCAGTACGCCTGGTCGCCTGCTTCGCAGTTTATTGATGCCACTGTGAAAAACCCATTTGCGTTTACCAATAATGCAATGACTAATTATCAGGTAACCGCCACTATCGGCGGATGCTCTGCTACTGATAATATAATTGTAACAACAGTGCCTTACCCCATAGTAAATGCCGGAACTGATTTTTCTATTTGTTACAATGCAAAAGCACAACTAAATGGAATGACAGATGGCAGCTCCTGGCAATGGTCACCGGTTAATCTTTTAAGCAACCCGATTCTTTTAAACCCGGTAAGCTATCCGCCACGAACAACAGATTTTGTGTTAACCGCATTCGATACAAGAGGTTGCCCCAAACCGGCCCGTGATACTGTGAGGGTAACAGTGCTGCCCAAAATGAGGGTTTCGGCCGGCAGAGATACTGCAGTAGTAGTTGGGCAACCGTTACAACTTATGGCTACCGGAGGCATTAATTATGAATGGACTCCCGCTACTTATTTATCGGCTGCGGATATTTCAAATCCTGTTGCTGTTTTTCCAAGCCCTGCAACAGGAATTCAGTACAAGGTAATAGCATATAACCTGCAGGGCTGTAAAGATTCTGCCTATATCACTATTAAAGTTTTTAAAACACAACCAACCATCTTTGTGCCATCTGCCTTTACTCCCAATAATGACGGAAAGAATGACCTGCTGCGACCGATAGCGGTAGGTATTAAAGATATCCAGTACTTCAACATTTATAATCGCTGGGGGCAACTGATATTTTCAACCAAAACAAATGGCCAGGGTTGGGATGGGAAGCTAAAAGGAGTGCTGCAAACAACCGGCACATTTGTATGGACAGTAAAAGCAACCGACTACACCGGCAAAGCATATTTTCAGAAAGGAGTTGTAACACTAATCCGGTAATCGTATTTGCCCTTCGTTATTTTTTTTCCGCACCGGAATTTTTGCCTTCAATCAATTTTGTGAACAACTTTCGCTGCTGCAAAAACCACTTATAGCATAATAATTGATAACTGTACAGGAATAAAATTCAACCTATGTACATGCGGTTTGTGAAAATGATACAGTTTACCCGGTTGGTAAAAGCCGAAGGCAGGCTGAGAGAGTTTAATTTCAGAAAACTAAAAAGCCCGGATGAAGAAGTTTTTAGTGTAAATGTTTGCAATGAACGGGGCGACCGGATTGTATTCACTATGCAAAAACAAGAAAATGACTGGAGGATTACACCTTGCCAGCTTCCACAATGGATATTACAAAACGAAAACAGCCTGAACGATGCGATAGGTGATGAACTTCGGAATGGATAGCCTTCAAAACTACTTATCATTTTCCCGAAACCTGCTCCTGATGATTTCAAGCTGATCGCTATTGATTGATGACGTCTTTTTCAATACCTCAATAAAAAAATCTACTTCTTTTTCTGTTGCAGGGCAACCTGCATTATCCCCTTTCTCAGACCCCTCCCCTTCTTTTCTCATTTTAGAATCTGACAACAAGCCTCCCTCTTTGTTCAGTACTAACCAAAACGGGATACCCTGTCCATCTCCATTATATTTTTTTTTCATTTCGTCAGCACCCGGGTTCTCCAGGTTCTTTTTATCCTTTGCCTCATCCACCACAAGGTGACAGATAACATAATTATCGTCAAAGAATTTTTTGCAGGCGGCATCATTCATACTTTTATCCATCTTGTGGCACCAGCCGCACCAGGAGGCATGAAACATAACAAACACATTTTTATTTTCCTTTGCAGCCTGCTGATACGCCTCTTTCAATATATCATTGGCCGATGCGGGAGCAGATGACTGTGCATTTACCACAGCAACATTCAACAACACAAAAAAAGGCAACAGGAAATACTTCATGTGACGTTCGGGGTTGTTTACTTATAAACGAACAGCTGTACCGGTTGCGATTACCATCAGCATGCTGCCGCCGCTTCCGATAGTTTCAAAATCCAGATCTACACCAAGTATGCCATTGGCACCCATGGCCTGTGCTTTTTGTGATAATTCACGGAGGGCATCTTCTTTGGCCTGCTCCAGCACTTTTTCATACGTTTTGCTGCGGCCGCCAAACACATCCCGTAAGCCGGCAAAAATGTCTTTGAAAATATTGGCGCCAATAATACTTTGTGCATTAATTACGCCGAGGTATTCCTGCACTGGTTTGCCGTCAACGGCACTGGTAGTCGTAATAAGCATATTCTTTTATTTTAGTTTTTCAAATATAGCTTTTAGTTGCACATCTTCCTTTATGGCTGCGCCATGCGATGCTTCCTGTATGTAGGCGATCCGTTTATCAACATCAGGATGGCTGCCCAGAAATTCCGGCATACTATTTACCGGCGCCGCTTCTTTTAAATGGTTAAACAAATCGGTAAACCCTCTGGGGTCAATTCCTCTTTTAGTCAGAATAGCCAGCCCATCTTTATCTGCTTCCTTTTCCAGGCTGCGGGAATACTTTAACGATTTTAAATTATCTGCATGGTTGACGACAACTGAAGTTACCGTACCAAATCGTCCAAACAATAAACCAAGAAAAACTTTGGAACCCAATTGTCTGAATATGCGTTTGGTAGAATGTTTATTATTGATATGTGTAAACTCATGACTAAGCAAGGCGGCCAGTTCCGGATAAGAAGTAATTTCTTTAAGCAAAGCACTGTAAACAACGATACGTCCGCCGGGCAAAGCAAACGCATTTACCACCTTATCGTTCACTACTGTTATTTGAATGTTGTAAGCCGTGGGTACATCCATAGCTGCAAAAAATTCGTTAAGCACATACGTTTTAGCAGCATCTTCCTGATCCGTAAGACCCAGGGCATCATACACGGCATCACCTAATTGCTTTTCTGTTTTAATAGAAACTCTGGAAGCTAATTTTTGCGATAGCCAGGGAACAATAAGCAGGTAGAGTAAAAATAATATACCCAGGATGCCGAGAAAAAGAAGGCTGTTCCGTATCCACTCTTTACCGCTGCTTTTTTTATGCCATGCTTTTTGTTGCTCTGCCTGCATTTCCTTTACAAAACTGGCGGCTTCATTCCCTTTAATCAATAATTCGCCACCAGGACTTTGGATATGCCGCAGCTTTGTTTGCTGCAAAGCAAAATCAAACGACACTTCTACGTCTTTCAGCAACCAGTTCACCATTGAATTGCTGCCATCAGTGTTGCGCAAACCGATATTCAGGTTTTTATCAAACACCAGTACGGTTGATTCCACTGGTACTGCGTTGGGAGAAGTGTGATAGGAGGCAAAATAGCTTTTCATTTATTATTTATTTCCGGGAATAAAGATAGCCGATATTTTTTTTTCCGTGGACTAACACCGATTGTAAGAATTGTAATTTAAAATATATACCGGCTAAGCTCTCCCTTTTTTCTAAAACTGATACAGTTACACCTGTCTTTTTTAATTATTTTTGATGTATGACAAAGCTCTCTGTCAACATCAACAAATTTGCTACCCTCCGCAATGCAAGGGGTGGAAACAATCCTGATTTAATAAAAGTGGCAACAGATGTGCAACGCTTCGGTGCCGATGGGGTAACGGTGCATCCACGGCCTGATGAACGGCATATCCGCTATGAAGATGTGCGGCAGATAAAAAAAATTATTGCCACGGAGTTCAACATTGAAGGCAACTGCACCGAACAAAAATTTGTTGATCTCGTATTAGAAACAAAACCCACACAGGTAACATTGGTGCCTGACACTTTAGGACAGTTGACGAGTGACCATGGCTGGGACACTATAAAGAACAAAGATTATTTGAAAGATATTATTGCTGTATTCAAAAAAACAGGTATCCGTGTAAGCATTTTTGTTGACCCCGATGTTAAAATGATAGAAGGTGCTGCTGCTACAGGAACCGACAGGATTGAATTATATACTGAAGGCTATGCAAGGCAGTTCGGAGCCGGGAGCCGGGAGTCGGGAGTGCAGCCCTACGTTGATGCCGCTATTAAAGCAAAAGAATTGGGGCTTGGCATTAATGCCGGGCATGATCTGGATTTGCAAAACTTAAAATACCTGAAACAACACATGCCCTGGATGGATGAAGTGAGTATTGGCCATGCCCTTATCTGCGATGCTTTATACCTGGGATTTGAAAATGCGGTGCAGTTGTACAAGCGGCAACTTTTATAATAATCTGCCATACCCCCCTGAGAATTCACCCACTCATTTTTATTGCCCTTTCAATAAGACAAAACATTATTTATACACATAAATAATCGTTGCATAAATAATGTTTGTTATCTTAGTTCAGACCATTAAAAGATATACACCTTAAAAAATCAACCATCATGCAAGCTTCATCAAACCTCAAAACCTTTCTAACTGCAAGCCTTGCTTTATGCATCATCGCCTGCAACAATTCTAAAAAAGAAAAAGCCCCAAAAGACCAACCGGCTGATACGGCTGTAGCTACTACACCTCCGCCACCTGTTGATAATATTCCTGAGGATACGGCTGTGCAAACCGCCGTGCAAAAATGCTATAGCAACGATGGGCTGAAATACTCCACTGTTATTACCATCAACTTTTCAGCAGGTGCTGATGTAACCGGCAGTATTGCCAACAAAGACTATGAAACAGATAAAAAAGAAACAATAAAGTTTACCGGCATCCTTATCGGTAACAAACTCACTGTTAAGTTTGGAGGTAACCCGCCAGCGATGGGTGCTGCTTCAGCATGGACCGACAAGCCCTGGACTATTAACAAATCAGGCAAAGAAAAACTTGTTATTGTCTTCAATGCCAAAAACTACGAGACCAATAAATGGGCAGATACCGATTACGAATTTGACCTGGTGGATTGCAAATAATAAAATCAGTTTTCCATCATCACAAAAGCTCCCCAGAAATAAGGTTCTTTAAATTTTGTCATTAACTGCACCTGCGCCTGTTTGAATGCTTTTTGCTTGTCACCTGATTTTACCAGGTTGGTATAAAAATTATTCATGAGTTGCTGTGTGGCGGCATCATCTACTTTCCAAAGGCTCATTACTATAGCTTCTGCACCGGCTACTAAAAAAGCCCGTTGCAATCCATACACACCTTCGCCGGCTTTTATTTCGCCGAGGCCTGTTTCGCAGGCACTGAGCACTACCAGTTTGGTTCCTTTCAAATCTAAGTTCATTGCTTCATATGATGTGATGATGCCGTTATTGCTGCTGTCTAACCCGGCTTTTGATTTGTCCGCTTCAGAGGCTCCGGTCAGCATCAATCCCGAACGAAGCAATACATTATCTTTCGCATTATCTGCATGCACACCTATCGGCCAGCTTGTTTTTTCAACATCTTTTAAAAAATAACCGTGTGTGGCAATATGCAGAATAGAAACTTCACTCGCCAATTTCAGATTGGTTTCTGTTGCATCTTTTTGTGTAAGTTCCGATACCTGGTAGCCAGAGGATTTCAATACTTTGTTGATACCATCTACTTCTATTTTTGTGCCGGGCAACTGAACGATCAGGCCTTTGCCATAATCAGGAAAACCAATAAGTGTGGCATTTTTACCGGCTATTCCTTTTCCCTTTGTCTTACTAACAACAAGGTCACGGGGGTTGCCAACTAAAATAATATCAAACTGGTTGATAAGGTAATCGCCACCTGCTTTTTTAAGTGTATAAAGATTTAGCTGGTTATACACCCCGTCCAATGACACATAAATATTTTTCTTCCCTTTTACTTCTGCTTCAAACGGTTCCCAGTATTGTTTGTATGATTGTTCATCGTTTAATTTATTCTTGATAGACAACCGGTACGTCTTGGAGTATTTACTCTCAAGGTCAGTACCATTCTGCAGCATTATCATTTTAGGCTGCGGGTTGCCTTTTGTAATAACAAGGCCGAGGTAGCGGCAGTCGTTTGTAAACACCTGATCAAAGTTCCGGAGGCGGATAATTTCTATCAACGCCTCATCTGCTTTCAATTCCTTCTGCACTTCAGAAACTTTCGTTTTCCCTGAAAAAAAGAAATTGGCAAAGTCCCTGGAATTTTCTGATAATCTTTTCTCCATCCTGTTTACAGCCGTCTCCAGCGAATCGAGGTTTACACTTTGCTCTTTCAGTTCTTCTTTTGAATAAGCATAATAAGCAGTCAATTGCTCCTTATGATCGATCCAGTCGGTATAATCATTTATCAACTGCTCGTTACCACCGGCTAATATGGCCTGGCTTATTTTGCGGGTTGAGTTCAACAGCAGCCCTTTTGTAGCTACCCTGTATTCAAACAAATCATTTAAAATATCCTTGTTCAATGTATTGGCCTCTACTGCAAAATTGTAGAACCGCTGAAACCGTGGTGACAGCATGTCCCAATATCTTGTTTTTTCGGCCTCACTCATCGGTGGAAAATACCGGTTGATAAAGTCAAGTGTTTTTTCCATGGCATCATGGTATAGCGGGTAGGCTTTTGCCAGATCCTTTTTCTTCCATAAAAGAATAGCCATGTCTTCCAGCGACTGCACATACAGCGGATGCACATTACCTAATGCCTGTTCCCGTATCTGCAATACTTTTTGTAACAAGGACTCTGCCTCTGCATACCGGCCTTTATAGCGGTAGTAATTACCAAGGTCGCTGATTACTTTTGCATAAGCAGGGCTGTTGTCGGTGAGGGTAGTTTTATAAATTTCAGCCGACCGTTTCAGCATATCCTCCACCCTGTCTTCTCTTTTCATCAACATGGCAAGAATAGCCACATTGTTCAGCATGTTGGCAAACTCAGGCTTGCCCTTTTCTAACCGGCTTTCCAATCCCTGGTATATTTTTTCCGCTTCTGTATATTTTTCCATTTGCTGATACAGTAAAGCAAGGTTGGAAAAAAATTTTAAATGATTTTTTGCTTTGCTCACTTCTACTTTACCCGCAATCTGCAATGCCTGTTGCAATAACTTAACTGCCGCTTCGTATCGCCCCATTGATTGAAAAAGCATAGCCTGGTTGTTCAGCACTATTGCATACGACATGCCTTCCTGTAATTTATTTGTCTGGATGACAGACAGTGCCGCCGTAAATTCTTTCTCCGATTCATTATACTGCCCGAGATTATAGTGCAGCACCGCATAATTATTCAGCGATGCAGCCACCGCCATATTTGTTTTACCAAGTTTTGATTGCCGCAGTTCCAATGCCTGTGCGGTAAATTTTTCGGCCTGGGCAAAACGGCCGGTTGTAGTAAAAAGAAGACCCTGGCTTGCAATAGTTTTCATGTAAGGGATGTCGCTGGTCTGGTAAGCTTTTTCAAAAAAGAACTGGGCAGATTTTAATCTTTTTTCAGCAAATACATAACGGCCCATTGCATAAGCCGATTGTCCCATTTGCAGGTTTATCGTAGCAGTTTCGTCATCATCAATATCAACATCACGGTAGAGTGAACGGGCAATACTCCCTAATTTTAAAAATTTGGCACCAAATTCACCCTTGCCCTGCCCACCGAACAAGCCTGAATTATCACTAAGGAGTATGGCATAATCAATATCGGTGGAGTCGAAGTCTGCCTTTATACCATCCAGTTCATTTCGAGCTGAGTTCCGGGCTTTCACTTTTGCATCGTACTTGGCATCATTTACTTCACTTTTCCCTTTATTAACTACTTTATCTTTTACTCGTTTTAAAATCTGGGCAGGCGAATGAAGAGAAAAAAATAGTAAGGTGAGGGCAAACAGAATTTTCATGATATGAATTTTAGGAGGTTAAATGGAACTCTAAATTACATTATTAATAATAAACGAATATTGCCGGGGTCTGATGCTTATATCCTTTTACGTGGCACCGACGCAGCAAAAAACAGAACAGGCTATAAACTAGTTTTTAAAAGTCAGAATAACCATAAAAAATTAAATGTAATTTGGCTTCAAATAGAACGAGCCATGAAAAAAATTCTGATTGCACTTTGTATGCTGGCCGCCACTTCCAACAGTTTTGCCCAGTCCTGTGAGGAAAGAGAAGATAAATTGCTGGAGTTGATGGGAAGTCTTTCAGCCGGGTTCCTTTATAACACCTATGGCCTTATCGGCAGTATTGCAGATGGCTATGGGCATGATGCCTATAATGCTACCACCGTAACCGACCTGCTGACTGCACAAAAAAAATTAGCCGACAATATGATTGGATTGTTAGAAAAAATAATAAATGAAAAAACTTTTAAGGCAGAGGCAGATAAAAACTATGTATCGGCTTCAGTATCGGTAATAAAAGGGTTTAAAACCCAAATAGATCAATTTTTAAAACTGGTAAAGAATAAAACACAGGAAAACCTGGACGCCTATGATGCCCAGCGTTCAAAAAACTGGAAAGAGCTGAGTAAACTAATGGGCATTGAAGAATAACCACTAACTAAAACCCTTTTGTATCGCACCCGAGCAATTCGCAAAGTTTTTCTTCTAATGCAGGCCCCCGGAGGTTTTTAGCAACAATCTTCCCTTGCGGATCTACTAAAATGTTTTGAGGGATGCCTTTAATATTATACAGTACAGCCGCTGCATTACTCCAGAATTGCAAATCGCTTACATGTGTCCAGGTAAGATTGTCTTCCTTAATTGCTTCCAGCCATTTTGCTTTTTGCCCCGGCCTGTCTAATGAAACTCCCAGCACGGTAAAGTTTTTACTGTTGAATTTTTTATAGTTCTCTACCACATTTGGGTTTTCATTTCTGCAGGGTCCGCACCAGCTTGCCCAAAAATCAACCAGTACATATTTACCCCGGAAAGATGAAAGCGAAATAGCATTACCAGTTGTATCTGCCTGAGAAAAATCAAGTGCATCAGTACCTACTGCCCCTATTTTACTTTCCGTAATAAAAGCCTCCAGTTCTTTCCCCGCTGTTGAGTTTTTAACTGTGGCATCTAATAATTTATACCTGTCCTCCAACTTTATTATATCTTCTTTAAACTGGTAGGTAGCCCTTAATACAAAAGGTGATACAAACGACCGGGGTTTTGCTTTTACAAATTTGTCTATTTCAGTTTGTATGGCCTCTTGCTGTTTGTTATAAGTAACCATCATTGCATCCCGTTCTGCTCCCGGCACAGTTTTATTAATTGTGGCTGCGAGTGCCCCGGATTGCTGGGCTAATGGCATAAAGCCTTTTAAAAATTCAGCAAAGTCTTTATGTGATGCAGAGCCTGATATTTCAAATACGGGAGGTTGAATTTTTTTACCCTTAATGCTAATGACAGCATTTTCTACATACACTTCCACCGGTTTATCATCCCCGATAATAAGGAAACAAAGAATAGGCTCAGCCACATTGCCCTTGATAGTAAATTTTGTTTTCAGCAATTTAGCTTTCGCAGATTCTACATTCTCTCCATTCTTATACAGCTTTATTTCAGTGCCATCAGGATAGCCATCTAATTTACCTTCAATAGTAAATCCTTTTGTAGTTGTTTGTGCAAGTACTAAAAGTGGAGATAATAAAAAAGCAAGGAGTAATCGTTTCATACTTAACCAAATTAATTTTCATGAATGATACCGGTCATCCGAATCAATGTACAAATTTATACAATCTTGCCGGACAGCAAAGGGCATATTAATTTAATATGGACGAAAGGAAAGATTTTGTGGCTGCATTAACATCCACACTGTTTTCCAGAGCTTTAATGTAGGCGCTGCCGATGATGGCGCCGTCAGCCAACTGACAAACGGCATCGAAGGATTGTTTATTGTTTATCCCAAAGCCTACTAAGACGGGGTTTTTAAGGTTCAGGCTTCTGAGTTTTTTCAGATACTCATCGGTATTGGCCGCCTTTTTTTCGCTACCTGTAGTGGATGAAGAAGAAACCGCATACAAAAAACCGGTGCTCAGGCTGTCTAGTTTTTTAATTCTTTCGTCCGACGTTTCGGGAGTTACAAGGAAAATAAAATCGAGGTTATATTTTTTTATAATAGCACCGTATTCTGTTTCAAATTCATACTCGGGTAAATCCGGTAAAATCAATCCATCAATACCAACGGCAGCAGCATCCGCACAAAATTTTTCAAATCCGTATTGTAACACCGGATTCATGTACCCCATTAAAATAACCGGGATAGAAATGTCTTTTCTGAAATCTTTTAGTTGTTCAAACAGTTTCGCAATCGTCATTCCATTGGCCAATGCAATACTTCCGCTTTGTTGTATCACCGGGCCATCTGCTAATGGGTCGCTGTAGGGCATACCAAGTTCGATGATGTTGGCACCGTTTTCTTGCAATGACTTCATTACTTCTACTGTACTGTCCAGTTTTGGGTAGCCTGCGGTGCAATAAACGTTGAGAATCTTTTTGGTTGGCTGCTGAAATGTATGTTGGAGTCTGCTCATGATTAATTGACCTCACCCCAACCCTCTCCTTGAGGAGAGGGAGAAGAGAACCCTGAAGTTTTATTTTTCTGTTGCTTTTCTTATTTCGTTTAAAACAAATGAAATATTATTTTCTACTTCACTATTTCTAAATCTTATCACTGTAATTCCTGAACCCTTCAATTCATAGGTTCTGGCTTTATCATATTGTGCATTCATCACATCATCATGCACTGCACCATCCAGTTCAACAACTAATTTTTCTTCGTGACAATAAAAATCAGCGATAAACTTATCAATCGGATGTTGTCTTCTGAACTTCAATCCATCCAGTTTTCTATTTCTCAAATACTTCCACAAAATCTTTTCAGCCTTTGTTGAAGATTGGCGGAGTTCTCTTCCATATTGGTATAGTTTACCAATTGCTCCTTTATGCAAGTTATCATTGTAATCTTCTGTCATACTTTTATTTTTAGTACCTCACCCCATTACTACTCCAATGTTCAGAAATTCTGCCTCCCTCTCCTCAAGGAGAGGGTATAATGACTCTCCGAATATCAGAAATCTTGCTGGGGTGAGG
>JAYVKT010000403.1:0-3225 GCA_043768195.1 Chitinophagaceae bacterium
CAACAGGTGTAAAAGACATTATGCCAAACATAAAAGGATTTGCAGCATGTTGGGGAACTTCTGTTATCCATTGCCCGTATTGTCATGGTTACGAATACAGCCATGAGAATACAGGCATACTTGCTAACGGAGATATTGCATTTGAAATCGGGAAGCTAATAAATATTTGGACAAAGGATTTAACCATTTTTACCAATGGAAAATCAACTTTAACCGAAGGCCAGAATCAAAAGCTCAATAAGCACCACATAAAAGTTATAGAAACAGAAGTTGACCATTTTAAACATAGCCATGGACAAATTGAAAGCGTTGTTTTTAAAGACAATACTTCAGTAAACATAAAGGCTTTATATGCCCGACCAACATTTGAACAACATTGTGAAATTGCCAAACAATTAGGTTGCGATTTGACAGAACAAAATTATTTAAAAATCGACCTATTTCAAAAAACTGCAGTACATGGAATATTTGCTTGTGGCGACAATTCAAGTATCATGCGTACGGTGTCTTATGCTGTGGCTATGGGTGGCGTGGCTGGAGCTATGGCAAATAGAGAATTAATTGAGGAGGAATTTTAAATTACAAGGCTTAATTATGGGAAACCATCACACTTAATAAACATTATCTGCAAACACAGCAATAATTTTCTGTGTTATTTCTGTGTTATTATTGTAAGAAACGATTATAACCTTCTTACATCCACCGCCACTTTTAATTCATGTGTGCCGCCGCTCATGATAACACCTTTTAATGGAATAATATCAAAATAATCTCTTCCCCAGCCAATGGTGATGTATTGTTCGGTAGGCAGTTGGTTATTAGTAGGGTCAAAATCTACCCACCCAATTTCAGGAATAAAAACGGAGAACCACGCATGTGATGCATCCACACCGGTTAATTTTTCTTTGCCTGCTGCTGCCATCGTTTCTAAATAACCACTCACATACCTTGCAGGTAAACCCATGGCATGCACACAAGCAATGGCAAGGTGTGCAAAATCCTGGCAAACTCCTTTGCGTTCTTCCATTACAGTCGATAGCGGAGTAGAAATGGTGGTGAAGCCGGGGGTAAAATCAAATTCGGCATAAATGCGTTGCATCAAATCGTAAACTGCTTCAAATAAAGGGCGGTTGGGTGTGAAGGAAATTGCTGCAAATTCTTTTATAGCCGCAGAGGGGGAAGTAATATTTGTAGCTGTACAAAATTGTCTTTCATGCATAAAATTACCTGTAGAGTTTTGCAACAGGTCTCTTACGCTTTCCCAGCTTTGTGCAGGAGTTGCTGCAGGTTGAGCAATAATATTTTTTTTCTCTACAATGGATGTAGCTGTTACAGATAATGCTTCATGTTCCTGCTCCACTACAAAATAACAAACCTTGTTGCCAAAAAAATCTTCATACTCTTCAATAATTTCAGGTAAAGGAGAAATGGAAATATTAAATGACTGGCAGGTTTGTGATGCAGTATCACGGGGAGACAGTATTGCAATATTGTGGCAAAGGTCAACTATCTCATGGTATTGATAATGGGTGGTATGTGTAATGGAATATAACATTATAACAGTGCCCTAAATAAGATTAGAAATAAATAATTGCTTTTGAGAAAGCGAATGTTTAAAATAAGTTTTAGATACTAACTGGCTGGTATCTGCCAATAAGGAATATAGTTTACCCAGAAATTCGTTTAATCCGGTGTAGGTATTGCGATTGCTGACGGTTTGTGCCAGTGTAATACCGCTGGCTAATTTCAATAAAGTATCTGCTTCCAGTATTAATTTTTCCTGTTCGCTCAGTGGTTGGTCTTTATTTGCCTTTGGCAATAAAGAAATATATTTTTTTATTTTATTTACAAGATAAGCAAGCGATTTTGGATAATTCATATCCAGCATCATCAGCTCCAGCACTAAGGGTAATTGTAAATGATCCCTGTAAGTGTACCGGTAAGTGATGAGGCTTTGTGTTGCAGTTAATACACCCTGCATTAAATCATGTTCTGTTTGTTGTGTTTGCTTTTTTTGAAAAACATTTTGCAATAAACTGATGATGTATAAAGCCTGTTCTATCTTTCTGCCAAGGTCTAAAATATTCCAGCCCTGTTCTCTTCTTACACTTTCACGGTTCATGCCTAAAAATGCAAACATAGAAGTATTGAGCGAATCGATAGTGGCAATAATGCTTAAATGATCATGACGGTTTGTTTGCTTTGCAGCATCCCAGTTTTCTTCTAACTGACGTAATACCCGCCAGGTATCCAATGCCCAAAAATTTCTTACGCTGTACACAGCTCTTTTTAATAAAGACAGGTTATGACTAAGACTTCCGTTTCTTTTTTCGTTGTATAAAATATCGGTAAGCTCCGGCCATGGATTTGTAAGTAAAGCGGTATCGATGGGTTCATCATCTGCAGGTGCAAAACCCGGGTAAGTATATGTACAGTGGCTAAGTGTTTGTAATAATATTTCTTTACTCACCATTGTTTCGCTGTTGGCAGAATGATTGTTTTGCAAAATATACTGCATTACTGTGCGCTGTAACCTGGCATTGTAAATAACTCTTTCGGTATAACGGCCTACCCAAAAAAGATTTTCTGCTGTATGGCTTGGCAAGGCTCTCTTATGTAATGTTGCAGGCGAATCGTCTGTTTTTAATTGCAGTTTTACAGATTGTTCATGTTCATCACCAGAAGATAATACCCAGGTATCTTTACTAATGCCGCCTGACTGATTGGAAATTACAAAGCTGCTTTCTGCCGGGCTGCTACGGGTTAATCCGCCGGGCATGGCTACATAACTATTATTATGACTTACTAAAAAACTTCTTATCAAAGAATGGCCAGCCTGTATTTTCCCATCCTGCATATATGGAGTAGAAGAGAAGTTGATTTTTTCCTGGCCTACATATAAATACGGGTTGGCTTTTATATCTGCAATTAATTTGGCTGTGGCTAATGGCGAAAGTGAAGCGCCATCGATTGTAGAGCGACCGGAACTATGCCGGAAAATCCGACGTACCACTAATTGTTTGATGTTATCAATTACATACTGCATTTCTTTTGCCTGCCCACACCACCATGTTGCAATTGATGGCGTAAGTAAATCGGTACCAAAAAAATGTTTTGCTACTGCAGGTAAAAAAGGAACCAAGCCGGCGTTTTCAACCACACTGCTTCCTAATGGATTGGCAATAGCAACATTGCCTTTTCTTACAACCTGTAATAAACCGGGCA
>JAYVKT010000404.1:0-3303 GCA_043768195.1 Chitinophagaceae bacterium
AAAAAAAGAACAGCGAAAAAAAGAGAATGGTTTGCTTCATAATAAAATGGTACGACAATATAGTTTCATCAAATGGTTTTTAGCACCATTGTTGCCGCATGTTTAAAAAGATTTAACATCATTTATCAGTAGCCCTGAGGTAGCTGCCACTCATGGCGGCAAAGCCAGCTACCAGACCACCAACGATGCCGGTTAATAGTATTAATAAAATAGCATTACCTCCCAACGGAAGTACTGAAGCAATTTTTTTAGACAGCACTCCATTATTCTTCATATCAATCCACCAGGCAAGGCCAGCCCATAAAAGAAAGATACCCAATAACCCCGCCAGAAAAGCTTTACCAGCCCGTTGGTGTATCAATACTGCTACCAACAGAGAAGTAATAGCCATTCCCCACCAGGGAAGAAATAAACCGCTGATAAAAGCCAGTAATGCTGTTAAAAGGATTGCAACTAAAAATTTCATACTTAGTTAATTTGTTAATTAGTTTAATGGTTAATTGGGGGGAACCCAATTAACTAATTACCCAATACCTAATTTCTGGTAAACTTCATCACCCACTTTACATTTTTATCTGTTCTATCTCCATCCCGCATAAACCAAAGTTTGTTGTATTTGCCTTCCACCCAATTATCAATATAATCATCATAATACTTACTGCCTGGGTTACCGCTTTGTCCGCCGGGGTAAACACCATAAGCTTCTGTAGGTGTTGTCATTTGCACTACCATTCTCCAGCTTGGGCCGTGGCTATGGGTAACAGCATTTACAATATTACCGGCACCACCTACTTTTAATCCCGGTCTTGCAAAACCTTTTAAGTCTTTTATTAAATGATAGACAGTCGGATTTTTGAATTTTGTCCATTCTAATTTTCCTGCTGCTTCATCTTTTACTAAGCCAATGGAAGCTTTTTTAAAGGCTGTAGTTACTACATCATACAGCGTTTCTTTTTTTGGAGTAGTAACATCGTCAATGAAATTCATTGCTGTATCCTTCTTGAGCAATTCCATGGTTGTTTGTTCAGATGGCCAGGGTGATGTAGGTTTGGTTCTTGACAAATCATCCTGCCAGATAGCAATCATAAGACTATCCATCCAGCATTGATATATGGTCTGTCCTTTTGAATCTGGCAAAGCCATCAAATCCCAGTTCTTAAACAGGTCAAGATATTTTTTCTCCGTGGCGTCCAACTGATTTTCGTTTACATAACCCAGCAATATGCCTCGTACATCTTCCGCCATGGAATTAAAATAATTATTCTGCAACTGCATCATATCAGTTGGAGTAATACCCGACATGGCTGCTAATTTTCTTTCAATAGTAATTCCTCTTGCAGTAATATAACTACCGGGAATAAAATACGGATAGGTAGAATCAACTGGCCGCTGATTAGCACTTTCCAAAAATCCTCTTACCGGGTTCTTGCTATGCGGGTTTTCTGTTTGCGGAATAAATCCCTGCCACATATAACTGCTGTCCTCTCCCGGCATCACATACAGTCCCTGCCTGTCCCAGCGGGCAGGAAATTTTCCCTGTTGCCAAATTGCAATGTCGCCTCCTTTGGAAGCAAACACAAAATTTTGCCCCGGGCATTCAAATGTTTGAATGGCGGAAGCATAATCATCATAATTTTTTGCCCGGTTCAATTTATAAAAGGTAACCGCTTCGTTGCTGGCATCATGTGCCACCCAACGAACAGCAAGGTTTCTTTTATTGGATAAATCATTGGAGAAACTTTCATCAAACATTACCGGGCCAAAAGCTGTGTAGGCAACCGTATCAATAATATCTTTTCCTCCTTTCACTTTAATGGTTTCTACTTTACGGGTTGTTTTCTCCCATTTTCCATTGAACCAATATTCTTCTTTTGTTTTGCCTTTAAATTTTATTTCATAATAATCCTTCACATCCCGCTGCGCATTGGTAACACCCCAGGCTATACTATCATTAAAACCAATAATAACAAAGGGACTGCCGGGCAATGAAACACCATACACATTACTGTTGGGTGTTTGCAATTGCATTTCATACCAGATAGAAGGTAACGATAACTCAAGATGCGGGTCGTTACAAAGAATAGGAGCACCACTTTGCGTTTTGCTGCCTGCCACTACCCAATTGTTACTGCCATTATTAATATCCGGCTTTGAAATTTCATGCGCCGTTACCGTTTCTTTTTTACCAAAATATAAGGAGTCGGCAGTTACAGGTTTGATAGGAACGATTCCCGGTTTCTCAAATACAGTTCCCTTCGGCACTATCGGTTCTAAAGAATCCGGCACTTGCGGGTACATCATTTTTAATTCATCAGGAATGAACACAGACTTGGCATTGGTATTGGCTAAATCATTTTCAGTGCCTGCTGAAAGCATTTTTGCCATCATCTTTAATAACAAAGCAGTACGCAGGTTAGTCCATTTCTCTGGTTGAATGTCAAGCAGTTTGTATTCAATCGGTATTTCACTCGCCTTTAATGAGTTGATATAAGCATTCACCCCATTTGTATAAGCATCAAACATGGCTTTTGACTGCGGGTCTTTATCCACTTCTTTCATTGCATTTTCAGCAGCATAAACCATTCCCAGTCGTCGTTGCTCTTTGTCGAAATTGATAGCTTTTTTTCCTGCTATTTCACTGGCACGGCCTTCGGCAGCTTTTGTCTGCAAATCCATCTGGAACAAACGGAATTTTGCATGCAAATAGCCTTGTATAAAATAAAGGTCTTCATCATTCTCCGCAAATACATGCGGCACTAATCGGTCATCAAAATAAACGTCTGCCTTTCCCTTCAAATCAGGAAATGAAAGATTGGCATCAAAATTTTCTCCGGATGGCTCGGCATTTTGCCAGAAACCATGTTGGGGACTTATAAATTTTCCCAATGGCATTGGCAGTGGGCCAAGCGGACGGTTGAAGGCAAAAACAAGTCCGGCAGTAACGATGGTTGAAATGGCAAATGGAATGATACGCATAGGCAAAAAATGTTAGGGAAAGATAAGAAGAATCACGGATGTATGGGATTGGAAATGGATTTCACAGATTTTTTTCGCTAAATTGAGTTTACATTCAATAATCCTGCACAAATACACATAGTGCAACTAATATAATCTGCACCAGTCTTTAATCCGGCAATTACCCAATAGTGGTAAGAGGTACGGGTAATAACAATGCCCCGTTTTTAAAAGAAGGCTACAAAATTAATAAAACGAAGAGAATGAAAAATTACATCCCCAAAAAACTACTTGCTATCACAGCAATTTTTCTTGTTGTGGTAATGGCTGCAAGTTTTAGTTCCCGTT
>JAYVKT010000405.1:0-2540 GCA_043768195.1 Chitinophagaceae bacterium
CGATGCAGAAAGTATTTATTCAACGATAATCTTATCTTCTTATTCCCTCCGCAATACGGATTTCCTTCTGAAAGTCTTGTTATGTGGAGGGAATGGACATTCCTTTTTTTTATTACAATCAAACCATTAATTCAATTATATAATGAAACAGTTTATTTTAATGCTAATCCTGAGCGGAATGTGGGCTTTAATGCCTGCACAACAGTGGTTATGGACAAAACAATTCGGGTCTGCTACGCCGGGAACAGATTCCGGTGATAAGGAAAGTGTTACGGCAATGGAAACCGACAAAGAGGGAAATATTTATATAGCCGGAGCGTTGCTCGGAAATGCCAAATGGGAGGGAGTACCCGTCCCCGCCGTAGGCAATCAAAGAAGGGGATTTGTAGCAAAATACGATTGTGATGGCAATCTCATCTGGAGAAATTTTGTGGGGAGTAATAAAGAAGAGTTGATACACTCTATCACTCATGATGAAGATGGGAATTGTTATTTTATAGCCCTAGATAATCTAACACAGTGGCCTCAGATTAACTACACGCATTTTAATGATTCCTTAATTTATTTTAGTAGCTTTCCGGGGGGTACGCTTTTAGGAAAAATTAATCCTGCCGGTAAATTGGAGTGGTTAAAGAATAATGAACAAGGAGCAAGTGGCCCATTATGGGAGTATTTAAACGCCATGAAGGTGAAGAATCAGAAATTATACGTGGTGATGGCTGTTGGCGAAGGAAAAAGTCCTTTCCCCGGATTTCCTCCTGCCGTTGTTGACTTTCAGGGGTATGTTTTGGTTTGTTTTAATGTCAATGGAACACCGTTATGGAGTAAAGTGATTGCGCAAGGAGATGCCCAAGGGGAGTTGGCGTTGATTGACGAAGAGCATAGTTTGTACTATATTGGGGCATACAGAGATACCGTAATCATTGGTCAAAATACGTGCGTAACAAACTATACCGGCACTGCCTTTTTTTTAAGATTAGATAGTATGGGGAATGAACTGGGATTTGTATCAGCAGTCCCTTTTAATAACAATTCTACACAAGGCTACTTTTTAGATATTAAACAAGAAGGTGATAGTTATTATCTTTTATTTACAGGCAACAAAGGGTTCCAAATTAGGCAGGGAATTACTTTTGACTTTTACAAGGGTACTATTTCAAACTCACAATCTAACGGAATCATAAAAACAGACAAAGATTTTACGAATATAGATTGGATGATTTATGAGGACAGTTTGATGCTTCCAGGTTCACATTCGGCTCAATCAGACATAAGTGTTTATCCTGAGAAGCGGTTTATGAGCTCGATGGCGAAGACTGTAATATTCGGGGGAGAGAAGTTCGGAAATAACTGTAATACCTGGGCGCAAACGCCTTATGTGGTGCGGTTTGACTCCAACGGGGTGGTTGCTCCTAATCCGCTTGTGATTGGAAATACTACGGCAGGGTGGATATCTGGGGTAACCCGCTATATGGGTTCTAATGAGAAGGGGGATATCTATCTGGCAGGGGAGCTAAAGGATAACCTGATATTTGGGAATGATACCTTACAGAACGCTAACTTCGGGGGAAATTATGCATGGGACGGATTTCTTACCAAGTATGGATATGAGTGTAGTGATAGTAATGCAATGGTACCTCCTTTTGCGGCTCAGGAGCTTATCGCGTCTGCTACGGGAGCGCAAAGTATTGCCGTAGCATGGAATGACGTAAGCAATATCGAATCGGGTTATAAGCTCTATCGTAGTCCTAACGGAGTAAGCAACTGGCTTCCTATTGCTACCCTCCCCCAAAATACAGAAAATTATACCGACAACGCAGTAAACCCCAATACTATCTATTATTACAAAACCGCTGCTTATAATAATCAGGGCGAAGTATTCAGTAACGCAGACAGTGCCAAAACCCTTACTACTGCCCTGATTCCTCCTTTTGAAGGAGCGGTTTCCCTATATCCTAATCCCAATAACGGTGCTTTTAGCCTCGAAACAACCGCAAAAAACCCCGTAAACGGACAGATAACGATTGCTGACATCATCGGAAAAACGGTGTATCAACAGCCAATTCATATGCCTGCGGGTAGTGCTCAAATAGGATTCGTATTGCTGCAACTTCCTCAGGGATATTATACTTTTACGCTTCGTACGGAAAAAGGAGAAACTTGGACAGAAAAAGTGGTCATTGAAAAATAGACCCTTATTTATACTTCGCACGGGATAAAACAGCGACTTTTCGGATATCTTCGCTGTTTTATCCTGTTTTAAGCATAGAGAAAATCTCCTTTTAGTTGCGGTTTTCTGCGCAACTAAAAGGAGATTTTATTTTGAATGCAAAATCACCCGTTTTCATCCCTTTTTCTTCACCCACTTCCCGTAGTAACAGCGGTTATCCGTTTCTATCTGAATAAAATACAGCCCTTCTGCAAAATTCCCAATCGGAACAGCGGTTTTCTCTTCGGTTATTCCTTGGCGTAGGATTTCTCGCCCTTGTAAATCGATGAGTGAGAGCTGATTATTTGTATTGAGGTCGAGGAGCGGGGTT
>JAYVKT010000406.1:0-5416 GCA_043768195.1 Chitinophagaceae bacterium
CCAGGTTCAGCATCAGTAAACACTTAAATTATGAAAATGGAAAGCATTGAAATCGAAAAATCAAAAGCACATATCATCGTTGAAATTATTGAATACATCCCCAATTCGGTAGTTATAAAAACTATTCTCAAAAAATCAACCGGAAATATCAGCGTCATGTCATTTGATAGTGGCGAAGGGCTAACGGAGAAAACAACTCCTTTTGACACTTTTGCCCAAATTATAGAGGGGAAGGCAGAAATAGTAATTAAAGGAGAATCAATTTTACTGACTACGGGGCAGTCCGTTGTAATACCAGCCCATGCTCCAAACTTTATAAAGCCAAATGGGCGGTTTAAAATGATTTTGACAGTAATAAAAGGCTTAGAAGAGTAAAGCAGGTGTCAGAGTGATATTATAAGTTACTACGATAAAGTAGTAAAGGCCATAGCATAGAATTGTTATGGCTTTTTTATTTCTTCATCGCTAACAGGTTTAGAAAAAGCCGAGCCAAGACTTTGCATGAGGCTGGATATAGGCCCTTCCATCTTATTAGTCTTATCATCCAGGGTGGTGTCGTTTAATAACTCACCCATGTTTAATTCGGCCGGCAGATACAACAGAATATTATTGGTTTGACTGCTAAAAAAAGTTTTCACATCTTTTATGGATGGGTCAGCAGATAAGTTTTCTTTTACCACTTTTACTGCCTCGTCAGCTATCGCATTCATTTTGGCCACTGGGTCATGATTGGATTGTTTGGCATAAGCTGAAATTTTTTGAATGGCTTCCTTTTTATTATCATCAAAAATTTTACTTACCCAACTTGAGGAATTATCTCCCCGTAAAAAATCTTCCGCCCCATCATCAGACTGCACATATTTGTATAAACCGGTAAGTACGGCGGGTATTGCCGCCTGGCTGAATTTGTGTTCATCAGGTGTTTTATCATCCTCCACTACCTGCTGCGTATTAGGATCTATTTTTTGCAAGGCCGGATATCCTAAATTTTGTTGTATTGTTTCTAAGAGATTAATTGACATATACTTTGGTTTTATAGTGATAGAAGTTGCTGTTATATTATTTGATAAAACCGTGCCAGTATGATGTATAAAGACCCGGCCACTTAAAGTAACCAGGTCTTAAAATTATCAGTATGTTATCGTATTAATTCAAACTATGCTTCTACAGCTTTACTTAAATCTATTTATTTTTTAATGCTGTGGAGTGTCTTTTTCAAATCGGCCTGCTGTTGGATAGAAAGGGGCATAATTTACACAGATAGAGAAGAATACTAATAGGTATCTCTCGCTACAAAAGTAAAATGCGGAAATGATTTTATTGTTTAATCATTTCCGCATTGATAATAAACTTTATCGTTATGCAACATAAACTTCAGTGGCATCCGGTATCATGTATGCTACCGCAAAGGCTATCATAGATAATATAAGTCCATACATAAAAACATTATAGGCAATACGCAGATAGCGGTACTTTTTTGCCAGCACCACTCCCAGAAAATAATTATCCTTGATCATGCTGCTGTTCATGTAGTATTTATCGTTTAGCATTTCCGTCATACCCCAGTCATAATCTTGCAGGCTCATATTATGAAAGTTGCCGAAGAATAACAGGTTAGTTCTTTTGGCCGCAATATCTTCTCTGGTAAAAGTGCCACCAGAAACATTAGGCCGGGTAGCCAATATGCCAAACACAATGGACGACACACATACAATTACAATTACCGCTATCGGAATCTGCAGGGTAGGGTCTGTTTGTAAACGGGGAAATAAAGCCGAAATAATGATAGAAAGGATAATGGAATTAACCGAGATAAGAATATTGGCTTTAGAGTCTGCCATCTGGCTCAATGCCGAATGGTTTTGTGCCATAATGCGAAACACAGTAGCCATGCCCCTTTCCGACTGGCTTTCTTTTTCCTTTTTCTTTTTGGCTTCGGCAGCTTCTTTGGCGGCCTCCGTTATTTTGTTTTTATCTTTTTGTTTTTCTTTATCCTTTTTTTCGGGTTTCATGTCATCATTTTTTTTATCCTTTTGTTTTAATTCAGCCAGATGTAATTCTTTTACGGGTTGTAGTTTTTCTTTACCATAAACAGTCTTGTAGGTGTGACCCTCCAGGAACCGGATATTTATTTTGCGCCATTCTTTTTTTGGAATGTCTCTCTCACTAAATTCTTTAAACTCTTCCCGCAGCAGCCGGTTCTTTTCTTTAAAATCATCGGTGCCAAGATGAAATAAATCAGCATCACATATTATCCGTTCAATGGTAGTGGTAGGGCTTTGTGGTATGCGGGTGGCATTGATGCAGCCAATCACTTTATTTTTCAATTCGTCGCTGGCAGCATGGCCAGTTAAAAATTCGGTAGCTATTTCCACACTCCGGGCTTCATGGTCTTTAGCTATACCACTGGTGTAGCCGGTATCATGAAACCAGGCGGCCAGCACCACCGCAAACCGGTCATCGTCGGGTAGCTGGTGGTACTCAACTAACTTTTCGCAGGCAGCCACCACTTCTTCTGTATGCTGAAGTGTGTGAAACCTGATACTTTTGTTAAGTTTGTTTGATAATAGGTCTGTTACAAGTGTCTGGGCCTCTTGTATAAGGAGTAATTGATTTTCCGACATGCTATAAAGATAACTTTTAATAAATTTAAACAAAATTAGAATAATGAGATTTTTAAATTTTCCGGTACGGTTTATTTGGGGGGTTGTATTGCTGATGGTTGTAAACGCCGGATGCCGCCACAAAACAAGGATATTAAAATCTCCGGCGCATTATAATTTCTCTACACCACTTACAGATAAGCTTGACCTGAGGCTCCAGGAAATATCCGGCATTACCTGGGATTCTAAATCCAATGTCTTTCTGGCCGTAGATGATGGTTCAGACAAACTATTTTTTCTGGATAAAGAAACTAAACTGATTGTTGCCGACTATGTTTTTGGTGACAAAGGCGATTATGAAGATGTAGCCATTCTCAAAGGCATACCGTACATTTTGCGGAGCGATGGAATGATTACCAAATTTATAAAAGACAGTACAGGTAAAATTTTTGGGCCGGAAGCAGGTAAAATAAGCCTTTCCGGTGTTAATGATTTTGAAACTATGTACAGCGACCCGGCCCGCAATGCACTGGTGCTTATTTGCAAAAACTGTGAAGTGGATGATGATAAAACAGTAAGTGCATTTGCTTTTTACCCCGATTCAATCGGCTTTGACAATAAACCGCTATTCACCATTGATGCAGCAAAAGTGGCATCTTTGTCGCCATTCAAAACCTCAAAGTTGCAGCCCTCTGCAGCCGCCATTCATCCTATACTGCAAAAACTTTTTATTCTCTCCTCTGCCAGTAATCAATTAGTGATAGCCGACCTGAATGGCAAAGTGGAAGCAGTGCATAAACTTTCTCCAAAATTATTTCCGCAACCGGAAGGAATAACCTTTAAGGAAAAAGGGGATATGTATATTTCTAATGAAGGAATAAATACAAAAGCAACGTTGTTGAAATTTGTTTATGTAGCTGTCAGCGATAGTGAAAAAGTACTGGTTAGTAAATCGGGTTACAATTTTTCAACCCCCGACGAAAAAATGGAATTGGGGAAACATATGCATGAAATTTCGGGGATGGCATATATACCTGAAAGAAATGTTATCCTGGCAGAAAATGATGAGAAGGGAGAAATTTTTGTACTGGACTTTAAAAATAAAAAAGACAATGATGGAAAGATGAAATTTGGCGGCAAAGGGGATTATGAAGACATTGTTTATACTGACTCAGCAGTGTATATGCTGATAAGTACCGGTGCAGTGGTACAGGTTAAAACAACAGATAGTTCGTTTGCCACACAGGAGTTTATTCTGCCCAAAGAAGGCACCAATGAATTTGAAACCATGTACATGGATGCTGATGGCCGGTCATTGATATTGCTTTGCAAGGACTGTGCAAAAGAAAAAAATGAAATACGGGTAGCCCATCGGTTTGATCTGGCCACTCATACTTTTTCTCCAGAACCTGCTTACACTATTAACATAGCCGACATCAAGAAAATATTGGATGATGAAGAAGCAGAATTTAAACCATCTGCAGCAGGTATTAATCCTGTGAATGGCAAATTATATATTGTAGCATCAGTAGGTAAGCTTTTAGTAGTAGCTGATAAAAATGGAAAAGTAGAACAGGTTTTCCGGCTTGACCCGGCTCTTTACAACCAGCCGGAGGGAATGACCTTTGCACCCAACGGAGATTTATATATTTCTAATGAAGGCGGTGAGGGGATAGCTACTATTCTGAAGTTTGTATATAAAAAATAGAAAATATTATTTCTTTGCCAACGCAGCTTCTTTTTTATCAATAAACCATAAACAGAAATCCAGCCATACAAAGCCTATGCAAATGCCCGCAATAACATCAGTAGCATAATGTACCCGCAGGTAAATGCGGCTAAACCCAATGGCGGCAATTATGAATAATAAAAGAGCTATTACTGTCCGTCGCAGCCAGTTAGTGCTGATATATTCAGAGGCAAGCCATATAAGCAAGCCATAAAATGCTACACCCATAAAAGCATGGCCACTGGGAAAACTGAAATTGGTAATCCCTTCTACCAGCGGATCCGGAGGCCGTTGACGCTGAATTAATCTTTTTAGCAAAGACATTAATAAAAGACTGCTCAGCAAAACTGTGGCAGTTCTGATAGCCATCCATTTATTTTTTTTAAGCAGAAAGTAAGTAATCAGCAAAGAAATGGCAGGAGTTAAAAAAGTATGTTTACCCAGGAATGAAATAAAAAGCATCATACTGGTGCGGTCTTCTGTAATATGCGGTGCTATAAATGAAAACGTATTTTGATCAAAAGAATTTCTGCCATACACAAAAACCACCCACACCAGGAAAAAAATCAGTAACAGTGCTACTGCCAGAAGGATTTTTTTAGCCGTTCTGCGGGGGATAAGCCAGAGGGATAATCTTGTTTTCTTGTTTGTCGTATTCAATTGTCTCATTTCAGGGATAATGCTGAAAGATAAATCAAATTTTCAAGGCAAATAATTCTATACTTTCATTCTTGCCTTTTAAATCTACCATGCCGAGGCTTTCGGTTTGCCAGTCTTTCATATCAAGTAATTCTATCATTTCTTTTGATACAACAAATTTTTGATTAAGCTCCGTACAGGCACTTCTGATCCGTGCCGCTGTGTTGATGGTGTCGCCACTCATTACCAGTTCTTTTTTTGTTATGCCTACCTGGCCCACGGTTACATTACCTGTATGGATTCCCACTTTATATTCAGGTGTAATGTCATATCCCCACCTGAAGACATCCGCATTTTTATTCAGTATTTTTCTGGCTTCAATGATGGAATCAATACTTTTTCTTGCATTTAAACTGTTGCTGGGCCACCAGGCCACTATTTCATC
>JAYVKT010000407.1:0-9185 GCA_043768195.1 Chitinophagaceae bacterium
TGTATTTCGTCGTCATTGCCGTTTAAAAATGGTGGCGAAGTTACGGAAAATAAACAGCTGGTTTAGCCACAGATGAATACAAGTTGGCCACGAAATCACACAAAAACAACACGAAAAATGCAGGTTAGCCACAGATGAACACAAATGGACACAGATTGGCTGCTGCGCAGCGAATGAATAAAACTTAGCCACGATGCTTCGACAAACTCAGCACACACAAAATGGTACGAAAAAAAGACAACCAATTTGATTGCCTCTAATCGCAAAGTATTTTTCGTGTTTGTTCGTGTGATTTTGTGGCTAATAATTTAATGAGAGGCGGCCGTTGCTTTTTCGTCCTGCCCGATGAAGCGGTTGATTTCAGCTTTTATCTTGCTGTCTATGTCAGCATCAGTTATTTTTTTATCAGCATAGTCTTTTGCCTGGCTGATTAAATACTCATGCAGCAGTTTTCCATCAATTTTATTTTTCAAGGAAATACTGTTGTGTGTGCTGATATAGTCGGCCCAGATTTTACGAACCTTGCCCCAATAAGCTCCATTTTTTTCCCAGTACGTTTTTGCAGCCGCACATTCCTTTTCGTCAATACGTTTGTAGCTATTCAATCCTTTTTCTTCTACTAATAATTTATCAGTGCCGTTTGTTCGAATAATTTTCTGATTGTCCTGTTCATGCAGGTAACCGCTGTCGGTAATATTCATGCGGTTGGTACGTTTCAAAATATTATAATCACTCCGAACAGAATACTCTCTTCTTGGTAAAGGTGCATCGGTAGTATTTTGCCAAATGGTTTTACCATCTAAGTTTACAAACTGGCTAAAGCCCTGGTAACGGGGCTCATCAGCCACTTCCCAAACGGTTTGTGTCCATTTGCCTTTTACCTCTTCGGCAGGTACGGTTTCTTTTACCCAGGTACGGTCGCCTTTATATTTCCAGATGATGGGATTTTCATACGTCCATTCTTCCCGCCAGTGTTTTACTATTGTAGTGGGTGACACAATCAGCAAATGCTGAATGACTATTTTTTTATCGCTTACTTCAATGGGTAATGCCAATTCTGCTGTGCCGCCTATTTCTTCTCTTTCATGATATTTATAATCCGGATTTGGAGAAAAAGTTTCTGCATATTTAAAAGAAACTTCAAAGCAGCCACATAGTTTGTCTACCACTTTTTTCCCATCAGTTTGTGCATTTAATCCTGTTGCTAAAGCCAGCAATGCCAATAATATATATCCCTTCTTCATAATCATTTCAATTTGATGACAAAAGAACAACAATGACAATGGAATGACTTACGGTATCGGAAAACGAGTTTACGGAAAACGAAAAAATACTATTTTCATGAAACAACAGTTTGCCTGCTAATCTTTTATTGCGGTTTCATCCTTGAAAATGGGTAGCCATTGCACCCTTTACGGGGATTTGACCTGTCTGCGGATACGGTGTTAATTGCCTCTTCTACAGATTTGGCTTTAAAAGCTGTAAGGCAAAAGCCCCATTGCCAGGAATCCATATTTTCAAAATACATAATATCTATCCTGGTAAATAAACCAGCATCTGAGGGGTTTGCTTCATCATTTTTAGCGATAATATAATTATCCGTTGGGTTATACAAGAGGAGATGGTATTTAATGTTTTTCCCTTGCGTCCATTCATTGGGGGTTATTTTGTAACTGCTGCTATAATCATCTTTAAACCTGCCGAGCAATGTAGTTGGTATTTTCTTTAACGTTTGGCGGTTCGTTCTTGCAGTAGTGTTACAGCCATATATCAACAGACATACCACGCCGACAATCATTGTAATTCTCATATGTCTTTTTAAATAATGAGTAAGAATTGAAGGCAGCCCGGTTCTTGACTTATTGATTGAAACTTTTAATCCGGCTGAGGGAAGTTCGGGGTTTATTTGATTGTCACCTCGTTTTTATTTAGCATTGATATACATTAAACGCAGACTAGTATTTTATGCCAATAGGCCAAAATAAAGCCCCGGTTATTAAAACACGGGGCTTTATTTATAGCTCAATATTTTAGCCTTTCTTTATAAGCACAGATTCAAAAGCAGGATAGCCTCTTTCGCCAGCCTGAGTTAATGCTGTAAACCTGATTTTGTAATAATTGTTATCGCCATCTTTTATAATGTAATAACGGTCGGTACGAACAGCTGGTGCTGTTCCGGGGCCGCCGCCGCTGCGCCAGTCGGATGCGATGGCATTTTGAGTTGTCAAAAATGTTTGTGCCACTATATCTGCTTCGGTAAAATCAGCATATGCTTTTATAGCAGTCAGCACTTTAGCAACCGATACATTTCTGTTTAACAGAACAATGTCCTGAAATAAATAAGGCACTTCGCCACTTCCAAAATTAGTTGCGTTTGAAAAATAAGTCCAGGCTATATCCCATTTCTTTTTTTGCGGCTCCACATTCACAGCTCCATTTTCGAAAGAGATGTATTTAAAGAAATACGTATCGTCTTTAGCAATATCAAAAGAGGTAAAAGTAGTGGCTGCAATATCTGCCTGCTGCAGAGTGTACCCGCCGGAAGCATTGCGGATGATGCGGATTTTTTTCCAGCCTCTTGCAGGTGCAGGCGAACCCACCCCATTGCCCCGATTGATGATGTACACTTTATTATCAAGAGCTGTTGCGGCGATAGAAGCAATGGCTGTCCTCGTTAAATCTCCGGTAGGGTAGTCAATATACACCAGTGAAGTAGTGGTAGGGGCTGCCTGGCTAAAGGCAACATCTGATGAGAATCCAACTGTATCTGCTGCAGTTACAGTATTCAAATCATTTTTATTGATTTGCTTTGCCATCATTGCAGATGATGAGTTTAAGATAACCCTGAAATCATCACTGCCGGTATAAAGACCTAAATCCCAGGTGGTGCGCAGTACTGGTGTTTGCCTGTTTGCACTAAAATCAATAAAAACTTTGTTGGGGTATGTAGCGCCGCCACCGTTAATTGTAGCTGTAGCTGATGAAGCAACTAACTCTCCAAAACTGAGTGAAAATTGTTTGGTGCTACCGATTAATACCGGAGAACCAGAGCTAAAAATATCAAAAACAATTTTTTCATCTCCATCAAATAATGCACCGGCTACTTTAGTTAATACAAATGAGCTTTCATTGCTTCCAGAAGGGACTGTAAGTGAAATTTTTCCTGCAGCGGCTGCAGGCACTGTTGTATAATCGGTACCATATACTAATCCCTGTTCAGCCAGATTGATTACTACAGGCACATCTGCACTTACACCTCTTGATAATTTTACTTTTACGGTAATAGTATTCTCTGCGGCGGCTATTCCCTGGGCAGCTGTTTCGAACACCACATAGTTAACGGGCAGCACTGCATCTCTTTTTCGGCATGCAGTAAATAATAAAGCCGTAAACGATAGTACAAGTGCTGTTCTTACTAAATTCTTTGTAAACATTTCGGTTAATTTTTATAGTGATTTATTTTTTCTCCCAATTAAAGCTTATGCCGGCAAAAAATGAACGGCCGGTTGCGATGTTCCTTGTACCACCGTTGCTGTGCGTGCCGCCATTAGAATAAGTGCTGGTAATTCTGTCCACATCAAAAAGGTTTCTTATACCTGCATTAAAGGATAGATATTTAAATGCTTTTTTATTAAATGTCAAATCGGCCAGGTGATAGCCATTTTGTTCTGTTAATACAATTTGCTGGTTAGTGTTTATTGCATAATAAGGCCGCTTACCGGTAAACTTATAAAACAGGTTTGCATCCAACCCTATTTTTGAAAAAGTGTATCCGATAGATGAATTGGCTTCGGCAGACCATTGTAGTTGTGGTAATGTTTCATCTGCTTCAGCATAATCATTATAAAAGCCGGTGTATGATGCGCCGATTGAAATATTCCATTGTTTGTATTTAGCTATAGTAGTAAGGCTGGTACCTGCCGTTTTACTATCAGAAACATTGGTAAGCTTAAATACATTGGGGTCGATGGCAGAAACTGCAAAGTCAATCAGGTTTTTTACACTATTGTAAAACCCACCCAAAACGGTGGTGTATATAACTTCTTTGGGGCTTATTTTTTTCCAGCTTAAAGAGCCGGTAAAACTGTGTGATGTTTCTGCTTCCAAATCAGGATTACCAATAATCTGGTGATTAGCATCAAAGAAATTAAAATATAATTCTCTTAATGATGGCGAACGAAAGCCTCTTGAATAAGCCATCCGCAAATCAAGGTTTTTTGATAACGCAAATTTTGTATTGATAGAAGGAATAACCGGTGGCGCATCATACACAGAGTTTTTAATTACCCTTATCCCTGGACGGATATTTATTTTGTCGGTCGGTGTAATTTCTGAAGTGATAAAAAAGGCATAATCATCCACTGCATTAGCACCAGCTTTTAATCGTTCCCCTTCGCCCCTGTCTAAGTTAATATCAACACCGGGTTGAAAAGCTATTGTTTTGGAGGCTTTATAATTTGCTGTAGCCCTGAAAGTAAATCCGGTAAAATCAACTACCGACTGACGGCCTGCTCCCATATCCAACGCTACTTTACCCGTTTGCTGACTTACGGTAGTAGAAAAAACCTGGCGGCTATAATCGCTGTACGATGATTGTACTTGAAAATTTAATTTACTATTTATAAAATAGGAAGATTGTAACTGGTGCATCATCCGTTGAGTAAGGTACTCCTGGTCTTGCGCCAGTGTTTCTCCGGAGTTTTGTTGAAAGAAAAGAAAGTTGCCGGGATTGGTAATTATTTCATCGAGCCCATCCAGCCGGTAGCGGATATTGAATCTTTCATTTTTATAGCCAATAAATCCATTGGCGATTAACTGGTCTTTTTTATGCCAAACTAATTCCCTGCCGGTAGCCGTATCTTTCCAGCCACCAAAATAATTGCGGCCAGCACCGCCACCAATCTCCCAGTTTTTATGCCGCCAGGTAAGACCTGCATATTGATTATGTATTCCTTTATTAATGCCATATTCGTTGCCCACTGTTTCTTCATGCACCCGGGCGGTAACAGAAAATTTAGCAGCTCCGGCTTTTTTAGTAATAATATTAATAACACCGGCCAACGCATCTGCCCCATACACTACGGACATCGGGCCTTCCACTATTTCTATTCTTTCGATTGAATTAATATCAATTTGGTTGATGTTTATTTCGTTAGAAGTTCCTTGCCTGCCTGTCATGGGCAAGCCATCAACCAAAATTTTTACATTCTGTCCTTTCAGCCCCATCATTGTAATATCTGAACCACCAGTGGCTACGTCCTGTGAAAAACGAATATTTAGTTCGTTGTTCAATACATCCTGTAATTTGGCGGCTCCCTGTTGTTGTATCCTTTCCTTAGAAATAGTACGAACCTGGTAAACAGAATTTTTTACGGATTGTGGTGCGTATTGACCGGTAACAACCACCGGATCCAATGCTTTCACCTTCGTAGTATCTTCTCCCCGTTGTGGCGGGTTAAGTTGCGCCATTAATGATGTAGTGATAAAAACAGCCGTTAGCAAGCTATAAATTTTTCTCATATTCTTTGTTTGCGGGTGCAAAGTTGTTTCAGTAAAAAAGAAGTTTCATCATGTGTGTGTCAAGAATCGTTTGTTAGTGATGGTTTGACAATAGAATGACTAAACTGATTAATCATTACCTCGTCTGACTGAAATTCTTTGTTATTTATTATTTTATAATTGCTGGAGCAAATTTGAGGCGGTATGATAAACAATCACCGACAAATCGGGAAAAAGGCTTACGCAAAAAGGAAACTGACTTCTCTATGACAAACAGTAATTAGTTTTTAGTTCCGCCTCGAGATTAAAGCCGTATCATGATCCACATTTTACTTTATAACAGCTATTCTTTAATAAACAATTTTATCATTTCTACAGATTGTAGTTCTGTATCGGCTTCTTCTAACATGTTTTCAAACTCAGCTAATTCTCTAAAGCTGAGTAGTAATTTTATTCCTTCACAAGGCGTAGGGATTAGAATACAGCGTAGCGTTTCACTTTGAGAGCTAGGCTGCTCATCTTTTATTTTTCTCAGCCACGAATGAAATGTACTGAAGCCTTCTGCACTTACTGTAAGCATCAGGTTTCCATATCCTATTTGAATTTTATCACATTCAATGCAGCGAACTACATAGCCGGTCCTATCATCATGGTATAAAGTCTGGTAATTACACATTGAAATTATTTTGTGTAAAAATCGCAGGATACTAACAACAAATAGTTCGAATCAAGAAATCATTATTTACGCAAAAAGGAAACTGACTGCCGTGTGACAAAACAAAAAAGGCTGCTCATTTCTGAACAGCCTTTTCACTAAGTAAAATGTGTTTTAGTCTACCACCACAATCCCTTTTGCCATCACCTTCACTTCTTTCTTTGGTTGAGTAATCGCATCAATTTCTTCTTTTGATTTTTTTGCATCTTCAGCGTAGTGCTTCAGCTCTGCAACAGAAGTGGTTTTTATTTTTACTTCGCCGTCAATTACCACTGTTTTACCGATTGCTGCTACCGGTAAAAAGAAACCATAGTCTTTCATTTTTACGGTGGCCGTTTCACCGTTTTGTAATTCAAGCTTTAGCCAGCAGCCTTTTTTAGGACACACTTCTATTACCTTGGCTTTTATTTTACCCTCTACTGATTCTTTTCCATCATTCAATTTTGCAACTACATCATTGATAGCTACTGCACCTTCCGTTGAAACTTTTTCACCATACCATTCACCTGGTTTTGCATCGCCTTCAGGGGGTTGTGCATTGGCAATAAAAGCAAAAGTTCCAATAGCCAGTGTAAGAAATAATTTTTTCATGATTATATTTTTAAATGATTTTAAATGTTTGAACAGCCTGCCTGACGGCTGGCAGGCAAAGATAGTTTTTATAGGCAAATAGTTGCTTATTCCGGGATGACCGGTTTTTTAAACTCCATTGGCGGTGAAGAAATGGCATGCATGAAGGCTAATAGGTCCTCTTTTTCCTGCTTAGTCAGGTATAGCATCTTTACCAATTTGTCGCTGCCGCCATTACCATTCGCCCCTTTTACGTAATGCGATATAGTCGCTTCCATTGTTTTCATCATTCCATTATGCATCCATGGCCCTGTTTTCATTACATCCCGTATAGAAGGGGTTTTGAATTTACCAAAATCTGAAAGCTGGTGCGTTACATTATAAAGCCCTTTGTCAAATTTTGCACTGTCCATAAATCCGTTTTCATAATAATGAAACCCATTATTATGAAACTGGTTGTCGGAAAACAAAGAACCATTATGGCAGTTCATACACCTTGCCCTGGTGCGAAATAAATGAAGTCCCCTCAACTCACTGTTGGTTAATGCCTTTTTATTCCCTTCCAGAAATTCATCAAACTTGCTTTTGCGGCTTACTATCGTTTTCTCAAAAGTGGCAATAGCTTCCGTCATCCTGAACGGATCAATATCTTCATCACCAAATGCTTTTTTAAACAAGTCTTTGTACCCTTTTATCTTGCTAAGCTTTCGCATTACTTCCGGCATCTCACTGTGCATTTCCGTTTCACTATTAATGGGGCTAAAAGCCTGATCCTGCAAATCGCTGGAACGTCCATCCCAGAAAAGCCGTTTATAAAACCATGCATTTTGAATAGTCGGAGAGTTTCTTTTTGTAATGGCTCCTTCATGCCCGATAGATTTTTCTTTTCCATCTGTCCAGTTTAGTTCCGGCTGATGGCAGGTGGCACAACTTATTTTGCCGGATCCACTTAGTCTTTCATCAAAGAATAAGACTTTGCCCAGCTCAATGATGTGTTTCAGCGAATCTTTTTGTTTTTCGATGGGGCTTTCGGGAAGAATACCCAACTCTTTCCATTGCACACCAACATCAATGGTGGGTGCAGGCCATTTATCGGGTGATTGAGCATATAGTTTTCGCAGTTTAGCGGCACTTATTTTATCCCCTTGTTCGGTGAAAGAAACAAAAACAAACGTTGCTGCTGTAAGTAACGCTATGACGAACCATTTCTGCATGCCGCAAATATGCAAAAAAAGCACCGGACAAATACTGACCGGTACTTTTTAGTTATAATCTTAACTTAACTCCCCCATTCACTACAAACCCATCAAGCGGTGCATAAATATCTTTGAAGACCGGGTTACTCAAGCTGCCGGTATAAATACTTCCAAACCTGGTTTGTCTTGTATCCAGAAAATTTTCAAAATTGATATACAAAGAAATTTTCTCCCATAGTTTTTCTGCCATAAAACCAGTTATCCAATAAGGCTTACCGCTGCTGCCATCACTTAATTTTTGTGTACTGAAATAATACCCTTCTAATCCTACTTTCCATTTTTCATGCACTTCATATAACAATACAGAATTGAGGCGGTGCCCGGGAGTCAGAAAATTTTCACTCTTTGTATTTCCCTGGTGCAGCTCGGCAAGGGTAAAAGTGTAGCCAAGAAACAATTTAAAATCACTGTACCCAACTTTTATATTTGTTTCCATTCCCCTGCTATCAATATGCCCGGCAACTGTATTAAATCTGTAATTGCTGCCATCAGGTTGCAACAGCAGCGGGTCGGTAATGCGGGTATAAAAGAAAAGATGGTTGATGCTAAAACTCACTTCGTCATCTGCAAATTTTGTTTTGTAATTGATATCGGCATTCACACCATAGCTGCGTTCCATTTTGTTTATATTGTCATCTACCGGCAACACATTTTTATATTGCAGCCTTTCGCTTTCTTCTGAAAAAATAGTTGGTGTTTTATATCCCAAACCGCCGCCGATGCGGGAAGAAAATTTCGGATTGAATTTAAATAAAGCAGATACCCTTGGCAGAAAAGCAAAACCATAATCTCTTACATAATCACCTCTCACTCCTGTTTCCAAATTAAATTTCTCATTTATTTTCAAAGTATTCTGAACAAATGAACCAACCGTCAGTTGCTGATAATTTCGCAAAGGAGTAGCTGTTAATTGTGTTTCTTTAAAGTCATCGGTCAGCAGGTTGAACCCGGTAACCCATTCCGATTTATCGCCATGATAAGCATAGGTTGCTTCGGTGAAGGTGCCGTTTTGTGTGCCATTAAAACCATACGCCGGTGAAGTAATAGCTCTTTGAAAACGGTTGAGGCTATTTTTAAAAGTAAAGTGGCTGCATTTTCCGAAATGATGTTCGAAGGTAAACTGTGTACTATATCGATCGGTGCCA
>JAYVKT010000408.1:0-9714 GCA_043768195.1 Chitinophagaceae bacterium
AAATATTCAAGGTGTTTCTTTTTGTTGGTAAACCATTCAGTAATCCAGCGGCTCACCAGGATGCCACAGAACAAGGATAAAAGGATACCAAGTATTTGTGTAGTCGCAAATCCTTTTACCGGCCCCAATCCAAAGCTGAACAAAATAATGGCCGTAAGAAGGGTAGTAACGTGGGCATCTAATACCGGCGGCAATGAACGTTTATAACCTTCATTGATGGCAGGGATATATCCTTTGCCTTTGGAAAGTTCTTCTTTTATACGTTCATAAATAATTACGTTCGTATCCACGGCCATACCAATCGTCAATACCAGACCGGCAATACCCGGTGCAGTTAATGAAGCGCCTAAACCTGCTAGTACACCTACGGTAAATAACAAGTTTAAGATTAAAGCGATATTAGCTACCCATCCGCTGGTGTTATAATAAACCAGCATTAATAAGAAGATAACTATAAAAGAAATAAGGAATGCTTTGGCACCACCTTGAATTGCTTTTTTACCGAGAGTAGGACCAACTTCCTGCTCCTGTACAATTTTTGCAGGTGCAGGTAATTTACCAATTTTCAAATTTTTAGCAAGGTCACTGGCTTCTTGTTGTGTAAAGCTGCCGGTGATGGAAGAAGTACCATCTAATATCGGCGTATTTACATTGGGGGCAGTTTGTACCACATTATCCAATACAATAGCAATGGGCTTATCTACATTGGCTGTAGTCATATCGCCCCAGGCTTTCCGGCCTTTGCTGTTCATCTCCATTTGTATTTCCACCTTACCAAACTGATCAAAATCTTGTTTCGCATCGGAAACGGCACCGCCATCTAATTTAGCGGTAGTGCGGCCAAATGTTTTTAGTGCATATACAGGAATTCTTTCACTTGATTTTCCGTTCTTATCTTTTGAAGGAATGCCATAGACAAATACCGCATCACCCGGGAAAAAGCTTTTAAACTCTGCCAGATACAAACTCATTTGTGCAGTATCATTTTCTGAAACAGTACCTACAGAAGCGGGGAATATATCTTTACCGTCTTTCGTTTTGGCATATGGCTGAAAACCCGATGCTTCAAAATACTTATCAAATGTTACAACCGGCGCATCTGTTTTAGCTGTAGTTTTTCCATTTGTATCAACCACATCATTCTGGCCTAATGTTATTGGTTTTTTGCCGACAGTATCAACTTTACCCGTTGTGTCTTTGGCAGCGGTAGTGTCTTTTACGCCACCATATTTTGCATTAAACGTTTCAAAAGTTCTTTGCCAGCCTGCAACATAGTTTTGATCACCGGCAGTGTACAACTCCCAAAACTCAAGATTGGCAGTGCTTTGCAAATTGGTTCTTACCCTTTCTTTATCCTTAACGCCGGGCAGTTCTACATTTATAATTCCTTTCGATGGGTTCTTGGTAATGTTTGGCTGTGCCACACCAAACTGGTCAATACGTTTGCTCAGCCTGTCGAAAGTGGTAGAAAAAGCTTCATCAGCTTTTTCACGGATGTATGAAATCACTTTACTGTCTGGCGATTTTATATCAATCTTTTCTGCACTGGCAGGTGCAAACAAAGCAGCAAGCGGCCTGGTTGGTTCCAGTTTTCTGTATTCATTGATAAATAAGGTAACAAAGTCGGCATCGCTGTTAGCCTTGCTTTTTTCTGCATTCAGAATACCGGCTAAAAAGTTGGGGTCTTTTGAATAATTGGCCAGGGATTTCAGCAACCCGGTCATTTCCACTTCCAGTGTTACGTTCATACCGCCTTGCAAATCAAGACCGAGATTCAACTCTTCGTTCTTTGCTTTTTTGTAGCTAACTGCACCATTGATACCGTAAGTAACGGTTTCATTTTTGGTACTGTCGAGCAAACGCTTCAGTCTGTCCTGGTAAACTTTTTCTAATGTTTCCTGGTAGATAGCCTGCGAATCTTTATTACCCGGATATTTTACAGTGGCAGCGGGAAAATTATCTTTTACATAGTTCCTGGCTTTTGCCTCCATCTTCTTCTCATGGTTTCTTACGAAGTAGGTAAAAGACAATTGATAGAGAGAATAAACAATCAGGAGAATAGTAAAAAAGCGAACCAGTCCTTTCAGTTGCATACGTTGATCGTTTTACAATTTTAGCCCTGCGTTGTTGCACATCAACAAGCAAAGGGCTTTTGACAAATTTTAAGGTCGGCAAAGATAGCAGTTTCAGATTAATTTCTGCCAACTAAAAAATGCCTCTTGTCAGTTGATTTCTAAAAACTTAAGTCGGGGTAATCTGTATCTTTATTGCATGGTGAGTTTCCTGAAAAACCGGGGGTTGCTTTTTTTCAGTTTGCCTTTGCTGGCATTAGCTTTTTATTCCGCTGGCATTAATAATTCTGATAACGGTAAGTCAATTTTGAAAGAGTCAAATAATAATATGGGAGTCAATAATGCACCTGATACTTTCATAAACAACTTGTTAGCACAAAACCCTAAACTCTTCGGTACATTTCTTTCGGGAAAGAAGGAGTTGGGCATCCAGCTCATATATACACAAATTGACAGAGGTAAAAAGGAAAAAGACAAGATAAAATTCACAGACCATACGTTCCGGTTGGACGCAGGAAATTATTTCTACCCTGCTTCTACTGTAAAACTTCCTATTGCAATTCTGGCATTACAAAAATTAAATGAGTTGCACATTCCGGGTTTAGACAGAAATACTACCATGATTACAGGAGAAGATGGTAACGGGCAGACTGAAATACTGAACGACCCTTCCGCAGCCGATGGCAGGCCAACGATTGCACATTACATAAAAAAAATATTATTAGTAAGTGACAATGATGCTTATAACCGGCTGTATGAATTTCTGGGGCAGGAATACATCAATAATTCATTACACAAAATGGGTTACACAGATGTGCAGATTATACATCGCCTCGAGGTCTCCTTAACCGAAGAACAAAACAGGCACACCAACCCCGTTACTTTTATCGATACGGCCGGAAAAGTGGTGTATGTAAGACCGGCTGAGAAAAGTAAGTTAGTCTACACCTCAAGGAATACAAAACTTGGCAAAGGATTTATGCGGGCAGGAAATTTAATAAATGAACCTTTTGATTTTTCTAAAAAGAACCTGCTGCCGTTGCAGGATCTTCATCGCATTGTACGAAGCATCATTTTTCCTGATGCAGTGCCAAAAGAGCAGCAATTTAACCTGACTAAAGAGGACTATGATTTTTTACGGTTATATATGTCTATGATGCCAGGCGAAGCAAAAAGCCCCGTTTATAGTTTGCCGGATTATTGGGACACTTATGTAAAATTTCTTTTCTATGGTTCAGAAGCTGGTAAGGCTGTGCCCGGTATCAGGATTTTTAATAAGGTTGGTGATGCCTATGGCTTTCTGTTAGATGCTGCCTACATAGTTGATTTCAAAAACAATATTGAGTTTATGCTTAGTGCTGTTATTTATTGCAACATCGACGGCATTTTTAATGATGATAAATATGATTATGATGCGGTGGGTTTTCCATTTATGAAAAACCTGGGCCGGGTTATTTATGAGTATGAACTGAAACGACAACGTAAATATCCTGCTGAGCTATCAGCCTTTCAATTCAACTACGCTGAATAAAAGGGATATTGCCTTATCTTCGAACCAATACTTTTGCAACTGCTTGCCTGCAAAAATTTTAAATTCTATCAAATCAACTGACATGCAGTTATCTTCTTTTTTGCAGAGGTTTAATGAACCAGAAACATTGAAAATGGCCAAACTTGGCCGTGAGCTCAGGGCGAAAGGAATAGATATTATTGACCTTAGTTTGGGAGAGCCTGATTTTGATACTCCTGATCATATAAAAGAAGCTGCTATCAAAGCTATTCATGACAACTGGAGCCACTACACACCGGTTCCCGGTTTTTTAGATTTAAGAGAAGCCGTTTGCACAAAATTTAAGAGAGATAATAACCTTGATTATAAACCGGAGAATATAGTGGCATCAACCGGTGCCAAACAAAGCCTTGCCAATGCAATACTTGCCCTCGTTGATGAAGGAGATGAAGTAATCATCCCGACACCGTACTGGGTTACGTATAGCGAACTGGTAAAAATTGCAAGGGGGAAAGTTGTAGAAATTCATACTACTACAGAACAAGGGTTTAAAATAACTGCAGCACAACTTGAATCCGCTATTACACCAAAAACAAAACTGTTTATGTTTTCATCACCGTGTAACCCAAGCGGTGCTGTTTACAGTAAAGAAGAACTGGCATCACTGGCAGCAGTGTTTAAAAAATACCCGGATATTTATATTCTGTCTGATGAAATTTATGAGTACATCAATTTTGTTGGTAAACCTGCCGGCCGGACAGGCGGGCATGAGAGCATTGCACAATTCGATGAAATAAAAGACCAGGCAATAATTGTAAATGGGTTGAGCAAAGGCTTTGCTATGACAGGCTGGCGGCTTGGATATATTGCTGCAAATACAACAGTAGCCAAAGCTTGTGAAAAAGTGCAGGGGCAGTTTACCAGCGGTGCTAATTCTATTGCACAAAAAGCAGCTGTTGCTGCATTAACCACAGATTTGCGTCCATCAATGGACATGGTAAAAGAGTTTGCAAGAAGAAGAGCAAGGGTAATGGAACTGGTAAAAGAAATACCAGGCATTGTTTGCAGTGAACCCGATGGGGCTTTTTATATTTTTCCGGATGTAAGTTCTTATTATGGCAAAACAGACGGAGAATCAGTAATCACTAATGCCGCTGATTTTTCTATGTACCTGCTTAATACGGCACATGTGTCATCTGTAATGGGAGATGCTTTTGGCGAACCAAAATGTGTCCGATTCTCTTTTGCAAACAGTATGGGGAACATTGAAGAAGGCTGGAAAAGAATTGCAAAGGCAATAGAAAAATTGAAATAAGGTTAGCAGTTTCGCTGGTACTACTAATTATTTTTTTTTTCAGAAAATTTTTGATGTAGTGCTAATACCTGGGGCAGTACCAGCTCCAAATCATTGTTGGTAATAACAAAATTGCAAAGTTTCATTTTCTTTTCTTCATCAAACTGGCGGCTTATGCGTTTCATCACTTCTTCTGCAGGCAGGTTGTCCCTTTTCATTACTCTTGTTACACGGATTTCCTGTGGGGCATACACACCAATTACATAATCCAGCAGTTCTGCTGCGCCGCTTTCAAATAGCAATGCCGCTTCTTTAATCACATACGGTGTAGTTTGCCTGTTCATCCATTCTTCTGCATCACGAATGGTGATGGGGTGGGTAAGGGAGTTGAGGAGGGCCAACTTGTTTTTATCATTGAAAACAATGGAGGCAAGATGTTTTCTGTCAAGCTCCCCGTTTTTATAAACATCGGCTCCGAAATGATTTATAATAGCAGCTTTTAAATCCCTGTTATTATTCATCAGCAATTTTGTTTTATCATCAGCATAATAAACAGGGATGCCCAAAGTTTCAAATACTTTTGCCACTGTTGTTTTACCACTTCCGATGCCGCCTGTTAAACCAATTTTTAACATGTTTGGGGAACTATAATTTAAGTGATGTAAGTAGACTGAAAGGCAAATTATACCAATTAGACATTGAAAATACATTTTGCACACGGATGACACGGATTGTATCGATAAACACAGATTGTTTTTGATAAATCAAAATCCAGGATTTCTGCGTAGCAGAAAAATCTGTGTTCATCCGTTTAGTCTGTGTCATCCGTGTGCAAAACGTATTGAAAGGAAAGTTAGTTAAGTCTGTTGGATTTGAAAAGACAATAAAAAAGGAAAACAATTTTGTTGCTTTCCTTTTTTATTGTCTTTTTTATCTATTAACGGGAATACTATTTTTTATCTGCTGCTGCCGGTTTATTCAACGCTGCAGTCCAATCCATACTGATAGCAGATTTTTCAATCTTAATATAACTGCCCGGGCTTATTTCAATGTTCAGCGTTCCGTCTTCATTTACTTTGTTGATAGTGCCGTGTATGCCGGCAATGGTTACAATCTTATCACCCTTACCCAGGTTCTCAATAAATAATTTCTGGTTCTTAGCCCTTTTAGCCTGTGGCCGGATGAAGAACATCCAGAAAACCAAAATCATCAGACCAAGAAAAATAAACTGGATGGTGCCACCCATGCCGCCGCTTTGTTTTGAATCGCCTCCACCGGAAGGTGGCATGCAACCGGAAAAAACTAAGAGAAACAGGCTGGTTGTGATATACGAGATAGTTGATTTCATTATAACTGGTTTAAATTTTCTTATTATGTAAATTAAAGTGTGTTTATATTATTTAACAAGTTGGGCTCTGAAGGTAAGTGTATCAGCACCATCAGGAGTAATGTTGGCTTTTATGTACACTTGTTTCCTGGTTTCATCGTGTCCGCTGCCATTGAATTTAGCTTTTATAACACCTTCTTCACCGGGTGCAAATGGCTGATCAGGCTTTTCAGGAATAGTACAGCCACATTGTGCCGTCACCGATTCAATAACTAAATTTTTTGTGCCTGTATTTTTAAAGCGGTAGCTTATTTCTATTTCTTTCCCTTCTTTTTGCTTGCCCAGATCGAGGTAAATCGAATCAAGCCATTGAATAGTGGTAAAGTTTGAAGTGTCTGAAGGAATGGGGTTATTTATACTATCCATTAATTTTTGTTTGGCAAGGCTGTCCTGGTTAATTACCGGGGCATCTGCTTTTTTATCGCCGGGTTTACAGGCTATAATGCCTGATGTAATAAAGAGGAATACAAATACTTTTTTCATGACAACGAAATTTGAAATTATACAATGATTCAATCTAAAACTGGCTTGCAAATGTAGAGAAAAGCGGTGAGTCCTGAGCAGCAAAGGAACTGCTATGCTTTTTTATAATCTACTTTCTGCATTTTACCTTCCAGCACCAGTTCTTTATGAATATTATCAAGGATGCCGTTTACAAACTGGCCGCTTTGTGCGGTACTGTAATCTTTAGCCAGGTCAATGTATTCGTTAATGGTTACTTTAGGTGGAATAGTTTCAAAATAGAGAAATTCGGCCACCCCCATTTTCATCATTACCATATCCAGCAGGGCAATTCGTTCCGGATCCCAGTTTTTTAATTTGGGCACAATCAGACTTTGCAGGTGTTCACCTTTTTCTATCAGGGTTTGTAAAAGGTTTTTGGCAAAATCCTTCTTATCAGCCGACATTAATTGTATAAAATTATAGCTGCCGGGTTTTTGAATATAGCCGGCGAGCAATTGCACCACCATTTCTCCGTCGTCATCCCAATTAGGAAAATTATCTTCGATATGGGAAATGAAAATTTCATTGGCCAGCAACAGGTCGTTCAGAATAAACTCAATAATCTTTTTTTCACCTGCTTTGTCACGGCCATCTTGTGCTGTATAAATTTTATAGTCTGCCGTTTCTGTTAGTTGCCCATAAATTTTGCGAACCAGATCAGTATCACCTGATTGTACCTGGCGAAGTATAAGCTCTGGCTTTTGAATAGCAAACTGGTCTTTTAGTGCCGGGTCGCCGAGCATCTTCCACAAAAGTTCATTACCGGCAATTTTGGTATTTACATTCAGGTCATTGGTAGTGGGCAAATGTTTAGATGCTTTTTGGTGTGCATCTGTTTCGGCGTAGCGGATTACTTCTGTTAAAAACCAGGTAAGATAAATAAGGAGGGAACGAGTCTGGTCAAAATGCTGCTGCAATAGTTTTTGCGGCTCGCCGGGTTTCACTTCATTTTCCAATGTGGAAAGGGTGTACAGGGTCTGCATCACTTTTACCCGGATATTTCTTCTGCTGATCATTGTTATAAGAACTATTTGAACGGCGAAGATAAGTGAATTTGAAGAATGGCTTATACCTAAAAAAGCCGCCTTTTAGGGCAGCTTCTTTAAGTAAGGTTGTTTTAGCTGTTTTATTCTTTTACGAACTGTACAGTATGTTTTTCTTTACCCATTCGTACTTCTATTATGTATGAACCGGGGATCAGCCTGGTTACATCTACATCGTAGGTACGCTGTATTGTTCCGGCATTTTCTCTCTTCACTTCTTTACCATCTGCTGCAAAAATCCGGAAAATTACATTATCCTGCGGTTCTGCAAAACCAATGGTCAATTTTTCCCTGGTCGGGTTTGGATAGACAGTTAAGGATTTTCCCTTTTTATCGAAAGTAACAGCTATGGTTCTGCTATAAGAGAAATTGCCATCAAAGTCAACCTGTTTCAGGCGATAATAATTAACTCCCATTACTGGTAAATTATCAATGTAGCCATAGGCCTGCACAGAATTAGAGTTGCCTTTACTATTTACTGAACCTATCTTATTAAGGGTATTTGATTGTTGCTTTCCTGTTTCAATTTCAAACCGGTTGTTATTATTTTCAAATGCAGTTTCCCAGGTTAGCTCCACTACATTATTATTCTTTCTGCCATTAAAAGATAATAATGAAATAGGAAGAGTAGATGTTCCCGGATTGCCCACACCAAAGCCTGAAAAGCCTGTAGTGAAAGTAGCTGTTATTGAATAATTGCTACCGAAAGTTGAAGGGATCGAAGGCAGGTTTACTTCAATATTGGCTACTTGTGATGGTGGCGATGCCGGTGTTATGGTTGATATCTGGTTTGGCTCTTTAATTTTTACAATTTTTGCATTACCAAGCCAGGTGTTAGGAGCAGTAGCCGTTTGCCAGTTTGTCACCTCTGTTGCGGTGTAGTAAAGTGTAATATCATACGAACCTGTTGGATTTGGGTTTGTTGGTATCACCCTGAAAGTTTTATCCAGCAACCTGTTAACGGTTGAATTATTCCAGAAAGCAGTGGTGGCTGTACCAGCCCTGTCAATAATTACTTGTGTGCATCCATAGTCGTGTGCGGTATTGTTTTTTATTCTTGCCTGAATTTCTCCTGTTGCATTGTAAACATATACTTCTGCAAGTGGGCCTAATGTAACTGTTGTAGTCACTAATGCAGATGCAGGAACAGAAGGTGCCACAGGTTGAGAGAAAGTAATATCGGGTCTAAAAGTGCTTGTTCCTGTAACAGCGGTAAGGCTACAACCAAGTGTTGTTGCCCCCCCGGTTGTATTTCTCGAAAATACCAGGCAGGTTAATCCCGAACCGAGTGGAGTAGTAGTGGCATTAGTCTGGTCAGTGGCACCAGCAACAGAACCACCTGTATTATCAAAACAGGTTTCTACCAGCACATTATTTATACCGTCCCAGTTAAAAGGGGTTGTAAAATTGAAAGTTTGTGCTCCCGTACCAGTAACAGTATAGTTAGCTGAATAAACGGAGGTAGCTGCCGGACTGGCTGTAAGAAATGCAGAACTGGCATAAGAAGCACTGGTTGTATGCCCTAGCGATATGGAGAATCCATTGTAAACAAAAGCACCACCACTACCCAGCGTATTAATATTCATGGACATTCCATTTATATTACCTGCTTTAAACCCTTTTGCTCTTAGTTCGCTGGCAAGATAGATAAATTGGAATCTTCCTCTGAGATTAGTAGCATTAAATGGAGAAGTAGCATTGTTACTTCCTGAGTTTACACCAATTAATGAAGTATAATTAAAGCCGGTAGTGGCAGCAGCATCAGCATCAGTAATGGTAATAACCTGTGTTTGGTTGTCGTCATGAAGGCTTACGCCGGTTCCTGAGGCAATGGAGTAACCAAGGTTAATAGTTTCTGTGCCTTCCACCTGTGCATCATCAAATATCCGAAGGGTCACTGTTTT
>JAYVKT010000409.1:0-4094 GCA_043768195.1 Chitinophagaceae bacterium
CAAATTTATTATGGCACCGAAGTGCTGATGAAAAATAAAAAAGTAAATACGGATGCCACGGTACGGGAAGATTTTCCGGGCGGCTGGGCCGATGATAAAGATAAAGAGAACCGCTTTACTAAAGAGGGTAGAAGTGAAAAACAGGACGAGGCTTTTGAGTATGTAAGCCGCCTTGCCAATTTCAGAAAAAATTCTTCTGCTATTACTGCCGGCAAAACAATGCAGTTTATACCTAAAGACGGGCTGTATATTTATTTCCGCTACGATGCAAAGCAGACGGTGATGGTAATTACCAACACCGGCGATAAAAATGTAACGCCTGACTGGTCGGCGTACAGCGAAAGAACAAAAAGCTTCAGCCAGGTAAAAAATGTAGTCTCCGGAAAAATAAAACAACTGAACGGCCTGGAAGTTGAATCAAAAGAAAGCTTTGTATTTGAGTTATTAAAATAATTTATTCCCGGTTAACGATTGATTTCTTCTTAAATTACAATATGTCAAAGGCGAAGAAAGCAACTTCAGTTGAAGCAAAGAAAAGCATTAATAATGCAGAGACAAATATCATCGGTGCAGATTATCCTAAAAAATACGAAGATCTCAATTTCGTTGACACTACCAAACCCGTCTGGAATTATTCCTTACTAACCGATGAAGACGTTACTAATTATCAAAACGGCACCAACTACCAGCTTTATAAAAAATTCGGTTCTCATTCCATACAAGTGAATGATACCTGGGGTATGTATTTCTGTGTGTGGGCTCCCAATGCTACATCAGTTTCTGTAAAAGGTAATTTTAATGATTGGAAAAATAATGAATATGAATTAAATCCCCGTTGGGATAAAAGTGGCATCTGGGAAGGATTTATTCCACACTTCAAATTGGGCGAAGCCTACAAGTATCATATTATTGGCTATGCCAAACGAAAAATTGATAAAGGAGATCCATTTGCCAACTTCTGGGAAAAAAGACCGCAGACAGCCAGCATTACCTGGGATATGCATTACGATTGGAAGGACACTGCATGGATGAAGAAAAGAAATAAACACAACTCATTGGATGCCCCGTGGAGTGTGTATGAAGTGCACCTCGCCAGTTGGCAGCGACCCGATAAAAACGATGAAGAAACGTATAACAGTTACGATGAAATTACAGAACGACTGGTGCCTTATGTAAAGGAATTGGGTTTTACCCATGTGGAGTTTATGCCGGTAACCGAACATCCTTTTGATGGAAGCTGGGGTTATCAATGCACCGGTTTTTTTGCCGCCACATCAAGGTTTGGCGACCCACAAGGGTTGATGAGGATGATTGATGCTTTTCACCAGGAAGGTATTGGTGTGTTGCTGGATTGGGTGCCATCTCATTTTCCGTATGATGCACACGGCCTTTTTATGTTTGATGGCGCACATACCTATGAGTATGCAGATATGCGAAAAGGATTTCACCCGGACTGGAACAGTTACATTTTTAATTATAAAAGGGGAGAAGTAAAATCATTTCTTATCAGCAGTGCGAGGTATTGGTTTGATCTGTTTCATATTGATGGAATACGGGTGGATGCCGTTAGTTCCATGCTCAAATTAAATTACTCAAGAGAAGAAGGGGAGTGGGAGCCAAATGAATTTGGTGGCAACGGAAATTTAGAAGCCATTGCTTTCATCAAAGATTTGAATGCAACAATCTATCGTGACTTCCCCGATGTGCAAACTATTGCTGAAGAAGCCACCGACTGGCCCGGGGTTTCCAAACCAACTTCACAAGATGGATTAGGTTTTGGAATGAAATGGATGATGGGCTGGATGCATGACACATTAGATTATTTTAAATTGGATCCATTACTTCGCCAGTTTCACCAGGATAAGTTTTCTTTCAGTATGATGTATTATTATGATGAAAATTTTATGCTGCCGCTAAGTCACGATGAAGTGGTGCATGGCAAAAGCCCGATGCTGTATAAAGTGCCGGGAGATGAATGGCAGAAATTTGCCAACCTCCGGTTAATGTACACATATATGTGGGCACACCCGGGTGCCAAGTTATTATTTATGGGAAATGAATTTGGGCAAACCAGTGAATGGAATTATAAATCAGAATTGCAATGGGAGTTATTACAATTTGATGGTCACCGGTTATTGAAGGATTGCATTAGTGATCTGAACAATTTGTTGAAGTCTGAACCGGCTTTTCATCAAAATCAGTTCAACATGAATGGCTTTGAATGGGTAGACTTAGGCCACCGCCAGGAATCAATTATTGTTTTCAAAAGAAAGGGCAAGAAAAAGACCGAAGATCTGCTGATCATCCTGAACATGACACCTGTGGTGAGGAACGACTGGAATGTTAACGTAAGTGGGAAAAACTATACACAGGAAATATTCAACAGTGACAATAAAAAATACTGGGGAACGGGAAATGTCTTTAACCCCGAAATAAGGTCTGAACAAATTGATAAGGGTCAAAAAAAGTACCGTATTACAGTAAATTTACCACCGCTTGGCGGAATCATTCTGAAATAATACTATTTTGGAATGATATTAGCTTATATGTTGCTGGTTAAGTTTTGATTAGTCATTAGCAAAATCTACTTTAGTGATGCGAAACACTATTAAGTCCAATCCAAAAAGAAGCCCTATGTTACGTAAAGTCCTATCCGCCTGCCTGGTGCTGACAAGTATGTTAGCTAATTCCCAAACATCCATTACAGCAATTAATATCAGCACTGATAGTGCCGATTATTTTTTGCAAAAAGGGTTGCTGGAAAAACAAAATGGCCGCCGTCTTGAATCACTGAAAAATTTTGAACGGGCTGCCCGTTATGATGCTAACAGTAAAGCTATAACTGCTGAATTGGCATCGGCCTATTTTGATCTTCGTAAGTATAGTTTGGCCAGAGAGTCTTTTAAAAAATTAGTTGAATTGGGCGATCAGTCTGCCGCTACTTATAAGCAACTGATGAATCTTTCTTTCCAGCTAAAACAAAATGAAGATGTTTTGTTGTATGCAGATAAATTAAAGACGGCTGATCCGTCTGAAAAAGTATTGTACTATGTAGGCAAGGTTCATTACGATATGGACAACTATGGCGAAGCCATTAAATACCTGAACCGTGCGGCTGAAGAAGACCCTACTAATGCCGACATACCATATATGATAGCCCATAGCTATTCGGATATGATGAACTATAAATTGGCTATTCCTTATTTCAAAAAAGCGATAGAGCTAAAACCAACAGAAAGTTATTGGATATATGAATTGGGCCTTATCTGCTATGCCATGCATGCAGACAAAGATGCGTTGAAATATATGCTGGAAGCCGGTGAAAAGGGTTTGAAAAGAGACAATGATTATTTAGAAAATCTTGGTATTGCTTACTTAAACGTAGGCAACCTGGATGAAGGTGTAAAAATATTGAATGAAATATTGATTAAGCGGCCGAGTGATATGAATATACTCAATATGGTAGCTGAGGCTTACTATTACAAAGCCAAGTTTGATTTTGCAATTGAATACTGGGACAGGGTGCTGCAGTATGATAAAGAAAATGCCTCGGCTTTGTATATGATTGGTATGTCGTACCAGAAGAAAGGTGGAAAAGAAAATACAGATAAAGGCATTGCTCTTTGTGATAAAGCCATTGAAATGGATCCTTCACTATCGAGCCTGAAACAAAAAAAGATGATGGCGGGAATGTGATGAGTCGTTAGTCAGGAGTCTTGAGGCGGTTTAAAATAATTGAAGCAGTCATAAATTTTTTATGGCTGCTTTTTGCTTTACTCCCGATTATTGACTACAGGCTCCTGACTCAAAACTACATTCTTTCCGGCACCCTGATACCCAGCAAGCCCATTCCTGAAGCAATTACATTCGCCGCCATTTCAGCAAGCTGCAACCGCAGTTGTTTCTTTTCTGCTGACTCCGCATTCATTACTGAGTGTTCGGTGTAAAAAGTATTAAATGATTTGGCAAGTGTGAAAACATAAATAGCAATTACCGAAGGATTATGCTCTACCGCTGCCTGGTCAATAATTACCGGATATTGTTCTAATAAAATAATAAGATCTTTTTCAAGCTTTAGGAGACTCCCGACTAAC
>JAYVKT010000410.1:0-10059 GCA_043768195.1 Chitinophagaceae bacterium
GTGTGCATCGGGTGCAGCGGGTGCCAGATACGGAGGCCAGTGGCCGGGTGCATACGTCTGCAGCCACAGTAGCCGTAATGCCGGAAGCAGAGGAGGTAGATTTTGAATTGAACCCGGCTGATGTAAAAATGGAAACTGCCCGCAGTGGTGGTGCTGGCGGACAGAATGTAAACAAGGTGGAAACAAAAGTATTACTGACGCATATTCCTACCGGCACGGTGGTGGTTTGCCAAACAGAACGATCTCAATTAGGAAACCGGGAAAAAGCAATGGGAATGCTGCGAACGAGGTTGTTTGAAGAAAAAGTAAGAAAACAGGAAGATGAAATATCCCGTCATAGAAAAAGCTTAGTAAGTACCGGAGACAGGAGTGCTAAAATAAGAACCTACAATTATCCGCAAGGCCGGGTAACGGATCATCGTATTGGCCTCACCCTTTATAACCTGGATGCAGTATTAAATGGCGATATCAACCAACTGATAGATGCATTGCAGTTTGCTGAAAATTCTGAGAAGCTGGCTAAGCAGAATTAACCCGTTTCAGAAAAATAATTTTAAAGGCTGACCTTAAATAGTTACTTTGGCTGCGACCATTCACCTAAATATTTTTCAGATTCAAAAAATTAATTATCATGTTAGATCAGCTTTTCAACATTGTAAAACAATTCGGTCAGGAAACTGTGGTAAACAACCCCGATGTTCCCAATGAGTATAACCAGGAAGTAATGGCCGATGCCACGCAAACTATCGCAGGGGGATTTAAAAACATCGTTGCGGGTGGCGGGCTTCAAAACATTCTTGATTTATTTAAAGGTGGAGGTTCATCTGCCGGAGCCAGTAGTGGCGGTGGAATTGGTGGACTATTAAAAAACCCCATCGTTAGTATGATGGTGGGCTATTTTATCAGCAAGTTGGTTAAAAAGTACAGTATGAGTCCCTCAGTGGCCAGTGGCGTTGCCAACAGTCTTATCCCTAATTCACTTAATGGACTGATAAATGAAACCAAAGACCCTAATAATGCCAACCTGAACCTGGACGGATTAATCGGCTCCTTGATTGGTGGTGGCGGCGGTTCCGATACTCAAGATCAAAAAGGTGGGGGTTCTCCTTTGCAGGATTTGCTGGAGAAGTTTACTGGTGGCGGCGGAGGAAACTCCTCCGGCGGCGGTGGGTTTGATTTACAGGATATTATCAGCAAGTTTACCCAAAAATCGCAAAACAGCTTTGAAAATGACAAAGGTGGTGGAGGCGGAGGTGGGTTAATGGATCTTATTAAAGGGTTTATTAAGTAATCAGGTAACACCAAATTTATATCCAGCCGTTTCGCCTAAAGCGAAACGGTTTTTTATTTTAATAATAGAGAATAATTCCTGGCACGAAATTTTGGAAGTAATGAATGAGGTTGCCGTCTAATAGATAGTTTGAGGTCTTTGTCAGTTGATTGTCAGCTTTTCAGGGATTATTTACCTGAAATTAAAATGTATGATGTGTAATGCCTTGTTTTAAGGCATCGTATGATTACAGTAGTTGATTGGGAAATTTTACGAAGAAGATATTAGGTGTAAGTACTGACAACAGCTCTTTTAAACTTTCATTAACAGCAAACATCATACTACTGGCAGTAAATTTGCGTTATATAATAACAGAACGATTATTTAAACTCATTATAAAGACATTAAATTTTCTCATAAGCAGTTAGTTTTGGTTGCGACCCCTGTTTCTACAGGGGTCAATTTTTTGTGTGATACCGAAGCGAATTACTACCTGCGGGCTTACCCCTTTGACTATTCTAAATTCTGCTTAGGTATATACCTCTTCCTGCTGTAAATAAGTCCCGCTAAACAACCTGCTCCATCAGCTAATATATCCCCGAAATCAAATGAACGGTTAATAACAAGGTGCTTTTGAACAAACTCCATCCCAACACCATAGGCCAGTGAAACGATTGCGATAAGTGTAAAAACATTTTTCAGTTTTGCTTTGTCAAAATCCATTTTTAACATTGACCAGCACCAAAGAAAAACCATAACGGCAAACATGCCAATGTGAACCCATTTATCAAACCATATTTTTTCCAGCCAGTTTTCTTTAGGAAAAGCTTTGCCGGGAATAGTTAGCAAAATTGTTGAGATAATTAACCAAAGAATGGGGAAAACAAATGAAGGGTTGATTTTTTTCAATCAGAAATAATTTCCGCAATATTAAGTAAGATTTAAACTGGAAACTTTCTTTATTCCCCTTTAGGGGTTAGGGCAAAGAAAAGGAGCCCCAAAAGAGGCCCCTCTATTTAACCAACTATAGAACCAAAACTACTATAGCAATAGGTTGTGTCTTCCCAAATACGGGAAAAGTTGTATTACAGATTGAAGAAGGTAAAGTCTTATAATCCGCCCATTACATACACATCTCCTCCGGGCTTAGAGACATCGGTACGTCCTTTCTTTTCAAGAGTAATGGCAAATGCCTGGGCGGCTTGTGCTTTTTTCACATGATAAAGCTGGAGGGGCTTTTCAGTTATTTCAATAAGACCCATATCTATGGGCTGACCATTCAAAAATGCCCATAACTGGTATTGTTTATCAGAAGCAGGCTTAGGCATATTGTTTATCAGCAGGTAAACATCCTGTGAGGTAGTGTCCCAATAAACGGTGGCATACGAAGAAGGTGAAATCTGCTGACCCTTCATTGCGGCCATTTTTACATTCGGATTTCCTGTAAGGGTTTGAATGTCTTTTTTTATTTCACTCAGTTCGGCAACTGTATTATTGTAAGTAGTTTGAAGGCTCTTATTCTTATTAGACAAGGTAATATTCCAGTAAATGCTTCCGGCTAATAAGATAACAGAAGCTGCTGCTGCATATTTCGCCCAGTTTATTTTTTTGACAGAAGCGGTGGCTGGTTGCATAGAAACAACTTTACCGGTTCTTCCGATCTGTTCAAAGATTTTGCTTTTCAAATCGGCAGCAGGAGCAATAGCATTTTCGATGGCTTGTTTTTCCAATGCCAATTCAAAAGCAGTTCTTGCTGCCAGCACTTCGGGGTGTTGTGTGCATAGTTGTTCAAACTCTCTTCTTTCTTCATCTGAAGCAAGTCCGAGAACATAGCTCTCTACCATTCCACTTGATATGTATTCCTGTACGTTCACTTTATTTTTAAATCATTGTTCTTAATTGTATCAAAGCACTTCGTATCCTTGTTTTTACTGTTCCCAGTGGTATATTCAGTGCTTTCGAAATTTCTTCATGGGTATAACCCTGGAAGTACGACATATCCACTAACACCCGCAATTCACCTTTCAATCTTGTCAATACTTTTTTAAGGCCTACATCATTAATAGCCGGGGCTGTTACAGCACCTGCAAAATCTACGTTTTCACTCAAAGATTGGTTTTTTTGTGAATCCCTGAAACCTTTTGATCTCACCTCGTCTATTGCTGCATTCCGGGCTATATTCAGCATCCAGGTAAATAATCTTCCTTTCGTGGCATCATACGATTCTATTTTCCGCCAGATGTTCATGAAAACATTCTGCAACACATCATTTGCTATTTCCTTATCTGTAACAATGGAGTTAACAATGCCATACAAGGCACCAGAATAGTTATCATATAAATAGCCGAAAGCTTTCTCATTGCGTTCCAGCAATAAGGCCACCAGCTCCTGTTCGCTGTATGTCGTTTGGAAATTCAATTTAGTTGGTTAAGATACAGTCATTAACGAAATAATTGTATCCTTGTTCATTTACGGGGTGTTAGAAAATTTAGATTTACCCAACAACAGCTTCATACCCTGCTGCATCTAATAATGCTTCAACATCAGCAGGGTTAGTAACAGTCATTTTTACCATCCAGCCTTCACCATAAGGGTCGTTGTTTACCGCTTCTGGTGCACCGGAAAGAGCTGGGTTTAATTCAATAATAGTTCCACTAACCGGTAGAAAAAGATCGGACACTGTTTTCACCGCTTCTACAGTACCAAACACCGCACCAGCTTCTAACTCTTTTCCAATAGTATCTACTTCTATATAAACGATATCACCCAATTCTCTTTGTGCAAAATCGGTAATGCCGATAGTGGCCACATTACCATCAAGACTAACCCACTCATGGTCTTTTGTATAACGTAGATTGGCGGGAAAATTCATATTCTGTTATTTTAGCTGCAAACCTAAGGAAAATGAGATTAACTAAATGACAGTTAGGGTACTGGTATAGAATGTTTTTTTAGTTTCAAAAATTGAAATTTTTTAACGGGCGGTTTAGAACATATTGTATCGTTTCAAACTCCGTAAGGATAGATTGCTGTTCACCGGAAATTATATACCGTTCAGACTAACTTTTGCGCCATTTGTCGGTTATTGCTTTTACAATAGCATGACACGGAGGTATATTTGCACCCTAAATCAAAAGTGAATTGAAAATGAGAAAGTTAGTTACAATTTTTACGGGACTGATGCTGATGGCAACAAGTATAAAAGCACAGAAGATATCTGGTGCGGTAAAAGACCCGCAAGGAAAAGGAGTTGAAAAATCAACAATTTCTGTATTAAATGTAAAGGACTCTTCCATCGTAAAACTGGGATTAACCGGTGGAAAGGGGAGTTTTTCTATTACAGATATTAAAAATGGTATTTATCTGGTAAGTGCATCCCATGTGGGGTATGCAACTGTATATTCAAAGCCCTTCGAGCTGTCCGGTTCTGACTATGTTGTTCCGGATTTAACCATTTCAAAAGCCGACGGCGATATGAAGGGTGTGACTGTAACTGCCAAAAAACCAATGGTGGAAGTAAGGGCTGATAAAACCATTTTAAATGTGGAAGGCACCATTAATGCTACTGGAAGTACTGCACTGGAATTGCTCCGCAAATCGCCTGGGGTAATGGTAGATAAGGATGATAATCTCAGTCTTTCAGGTAAAAATGGAGTAAGGATTTATATTGATGGTAAGCCTTCACCATTAGCTGGTGCCGACCTTGCAAATTTTTTAAAATCAACACAGGCGGCTCAAATTGAAGCCATAGAGTTGATCACCAATCCATCGGCCAAGTATGATGCGGCCGGTAATGCAGGCATCATCAATATCAGGTTAAAAAAGAATAAAGCATTTGGAACAAACGGTTCTGTAAATGCAGGTTATAATATTGGTGTGTATCCAAAATATAATGCCGGTATCAATTTTAACAATCGTAATAAAAGGGTCAATATTTTTGGCAACTATAATTATAATAATACCAAACAGGACAACGCCTTTAACCTGTATAGAAGTGTGTTAGATACCATATTTGACAATAAAACCAGTATGGTATTTCTGAACAAAAGCCACGGGTTTAAAACGGGTCTTGATTATTACATTAACAACAAGCATACTTTAGGTGTACTGATTAACGGAAATATTTCTGAGAATAATTTTAATAATAATAGCCGCACCCCTATTAGCTATAAGCCAACAGGAGTGGTGGACAGGATACTTACAGCAAATAATAACAATGCAATGGAACGGAACAATGTAAACTTCAACATCAACTACCGCTTTGCCGATACTTCAGGCCGGGAACTGAATCTTGATGCTGACTATGGGCTGTTTCGAAATGATGGAAACCAGTTGCAGCCGAACTATTATTATCAGCCAAACGGCACTACACTGATCAACGAGGTGTTTTACAGGTTTATTTCACCAACGGATATAGACATTTATACTTTTAAGGCTGACTACGAACAGAATTTTAAAAAAGGAAGACTGGGTATCGGAGTCAAAACTTCAATCATCAATACCGATAATAATTTTCGGCGGTTTGATGTGCAGCAACTGAAACCAGAACTAAGGACACTGGATGTGCCGAGAAGTAACCAGTTTAACTATTCAGAGAACATTAATGCAGTTTATGTAAATTATAATAAACAATTGAAAGGAGTAATGTTCCAGGCCGGTTTGCGAATGGAGAACACCGTTTCACAAGGAGATTCTTATGGCCTTACTGCTAACGGAGAAGTAAATCTTAACAACCAGCAGACTTTTAAGAGAAACTATACCAACCTTTTCCCCAGCGCAGCACTTACATTTAATAAAAACCCGATGAACCAATGGGGTTTTTCATACAGCCGCCGGATAGACAGGCCTGTATATCAGGATTTGAACCCCTTTGAATTTAAGTTAGATGAATATACTTTTCAGAAAGGGAACACAGAACTGCGGCCACAGTACACCAATATTATAACACTGACAAATACTTATAAATACAAATTAACCACATCATTAAGTTACAGCCATGTGGCCGACGTATTTGCGCAGTTGGTGGATACAACCAACAAATCGCAAAGTTTTATTACCCGTAAAAACCTGGCAACCCAGGATGTGATAGCCCTGAACATCAGCTATCCGTTTATGTATAAAAGCTATATGATGTTTGTAAACTTTAGTGGAAACTATTCCAAGTATAAAGCCGACTTTGGCGGTGGTAGCCGTGTGGTAAACTTAGATGCGGCTGCCTTTAACATTTATATGCAGCATAGCATTAAGTTTGGGAAGAATAAAGACTGGACAGGTGAATTAAGCGGCTGGTACAATACACCAGCCATTTGGGAAGGTGTATTTAAAAGCAAAGCTATGGGCAGTATGGATGCAGGTGTGCAAAAAACAATCTTTAAAGGGAAAGGCAATTTCAAAGTATCTGTATCAGATATTTTCTTTACTATGAAATGGGCTGGGGAAAGCAATTTTGCAGGTCAGCAGACAATTGCTAACGGAAACTTCGAAAGCAGGCAGTTGCGTACAAGTCTTACCTGGCGTTTTGGCAGCAGCACAGTAAAAGCGGCCCGGCAACGGAAAGATGCATCAGAAGAAGAAAAGAAGCGGACACAAGGCGGTGGTGGAATGGGACAGCAGTAATTAAACTATAGACTATTAAATAATAAGCCTCACTTGTTTTAAACAAGTGAGGCTTATTCATAAAAGAATCAACTTACTTCTTTTTCCTTTTTACCAGTTTCGCTGTAATAATCATTACATCTGCCAACGGCCTGTCTCTGTCATTGCCTTTGCTGGTTTGCACGGCAGCAATTTTGTCAATTACTTCCAAACCTTTTACTACTTCTCCGTACACAGTATAACCCTGATCAAGATGAGGGATGCCGCCAACAATTTTATAAGCCTCCCTGTATAATAAAGGAATTTTTTTCCCTTGTAATCTTCCGGCTTCTAAAGAGTCAAGGCCGGCATCAGTATAAATTTTCCCTTGTGCTATATAAAACTGGCTTCCGCTACTGGCTTTTTCGGGATTATTATCTCTGGCTGCTGCAATTACCCCTTTTTTATGAAATAATGTTTGCCTGAACTCTGCCGGAACCCTGTAAGATGGCCCGCCATTGCCCAATGGCACACCGGCTTGTGCATTTTTACTGTTGGGGTCGCCACCTTGTATCATAAAATCTTTTATGACCCGGTGAAATAACAGGCTGTCATAAAATTTTACTTTCACCAGTTTTAAAAAATTATCACGGTGCAGCGGGGTAGAGTCTGATAAACGGATAATCATATCTCCCATACTAGTTTGCAGCAACACATCTTTTTTCCTGTCTTTTTTAGTAACGGTAGAATCTTTTTGCCCAAACGAGACAACAGTAAAAAAGAAAAAAGACAGTAACAGCCATAATTTTTTCATAGCATTTATTTAATCGTTAAGATTGTGATTTTCAAAATAAAGCAGGATGTGGTCTTTTAAAAAATTTTCTTGTTCTATTGCATTCATATCAGGCATTGGTTTCAGTTGTTTAAAATGTGGCCAGCCATCCCTGTCCACACTTTCCATTTCATAATAACCGCTTGGAGACAGCAAACTGCACACAGCAATATGCATCAGGTCTTGTTTTTGTTCTTTGGTAAATTTTTCTTTGATATCGCCAAACTCCTGCACACCGATAAGAAACAGAACTGTTTCTACATCGGGCTTTTTCCCAAACCGTTCTACCAGTTTGGCCTCCAGATTCCACCAGCGTTGTTGTAAATCGTCATTCGCTATCATCATACAAAGATAAGAGGGTAGGCCAGGGCAGACGCATTAAAAAAATACAAGCACACGGATGACATGGATTAGAGGGATTGGCAGGATTTTTTTTGATTAAAGGATAAACTTGATTGAACTCCCCGATTAATAAATTTAGATGAACACCGATTATCCGGCTTCGCCGGACATAGGATAGTTCAAAAAATCCAAAAATTTCTGCGAAGCAGAAAAAAATCTGTGTTCATCCGTTTAGTCAATGTCATCCGTGTTCTATTTCTCTTACAAACAAACGACTATTGATATGTTTTAATGCGTCTGCCCTGGAGGGTAGGCCCTTCTGGCTTGTGCCTTCTGTCTTCTCCTTTATCTTTGCCGAAATTGAAATTACAATGTTGCAGTTACAGACTTTACGGCAAAATCCTCAGGCAGTAAAAGAAAGACTGGGAGTAAAAAATTTTGCCGAACCACAATTGGTGGACACAATTATTGCATTGGATGATGAAAGAAAAAAATTGCAACTCGAGTTTGATAATAACCAGGCGAAGGTTAACAGCACCTCCAGGGAGATTGGTGCATTGATGGCGAAAGGACAAAAGGAAGAAGCGGAAACTAAGAAGCAGGAGGTAGCAACATTGAAAGCTGCTCTACAACCTATTTCGGAAAAATTAGCACTGGTTGAAAAGCAATTGCATGATGAATTGGTAAAGTTGCCCAATCTGCCCTCTGCACAAGTACCCGTTGGTAAAACACCTGCTGATAATATAGTAGTAAGAGAAGGTGGAATTAAACCTCAATTACCTGCCGGTTCTGTTCCTCATTGGGATTTGATTAAAAAATATGACATTGTTGATTTTGAAACAGGAGCAAAAATTACCGGTAGCGGCTTTGCCTTATTTAAAGGGCAGGGAGCAAAACTGCAACGGGCACTGATTCAATATTTTTTAGATTTTAATACGGCCGCAGGATATACAGAATATCATCCGCCTTTTATGGTAAATGAAGCATCAGCTTATGGCACTGGCCAGTTGCCGGATAAGGAAGGCCAGATGTATTATATGCCAGAGGATAAATTTTATATGATTCCCACATCAGAAGTACCGATAACCAATATTTACCGGGATGAAATGGTGAAGGAAGAAAACCTTCCGATTAAGATGACAGCTTATTCTCCCTGCTTTAGACGAGAAGCAGGAAGTTTTGGAAAAGATGTTCGTGGCCTCAACCGGGTACACCAGTTTGAAAAAGTCGAAGTAGTTCAAATTGTTCATCCTGATAAAAGTTATGAAGTGCTGGATGAAATGGTAAACCACATTGAAACATTATTGAATAGTTTACAGCTGCCTTACCGCATTTTAAGATTATGCGGCGGCGATATGGGGTTTGCCTCTGCTATCACTTATGATTTTGAAGTATATAGTGCTGCACAGGAAAAATGGCTGGAAGTAAGTTCTGTTACCAACTTTGAAACCTTTCAAAGTAACAGGATGAAGATCCGCTATAAGGATAGTAACGGGAAACCTCAACTGGTGCATACGTTAAATGGCAGTTCATTAGCATTACCAAGAATTATTGCCTGTTTATTGGAAAATAATCAAACTGCGGTGGGAATTAATTTGCCGTCAGTATTACATAAGTACTTTGGAGGCTCCTTCATTTCCTGAATAGCCGTATATTTAATTGCTTAAAATAATGCATACATGAAGAAACTAATAACATTATCTTTTATTTGTGTAACCGGGATTATTGCTTGTACTAAGAAAGCCGTGCCTTCAACAGGAGCAACTACTCCTGCAAAATCTGAAACGGCTAAGTCAGAAGTTGCAAAAATGGAAGCAGGAAAAACAGAAACTACTGAACCAACAAAAACTGATATTGCAAAAGCTGAAGCCACTGCAAAGAAGACAGGTTCAGAAAAGCCATCTGATGAAGAAACCGGAAAAAGTGTTTATGCTACGAAATGCAGTAGCTGCCATGCGGCCAAAAATGTCAGTTCCTATACTTTTAATCAGTGGGAAGCAATCTTAAAAAGAATGGTGCCTAACGCTAAGCTTTCTGCTGA
>JAYVKT010000411.1:0-3258 GCA_043768195.1 Chitinophagaceae bacterium
CTCTTCTGCAGATCGATACAATTTTGCATCCGGGTATTTTTCCTTAGAATCATTCTTATGTCTTTCAACAATCGCTGTCAATTCAAATCCCGGATGTGCTTCGATAAATGGTGCATGAAATAGTTTGCCACTCATGCCATAAGAGCAGATACCTGTTTTGATGATGTCGCCTTTATTGAACATATTTTGACCCACCCCTTTCGGAAATTTCTTTATTGTAAAATACTGCTGCCCCTCCAGGGAGGGGATGAAAACTCTGCAATGTGGCTACCCTCTCTCCTGTGCCCTTAGCCATCTTTCCGGTATTTCATTGCTACTGGCCAGTAAATAATCTTTGTAACTACAGGCAATAAATTTTTTATCGGGCAACTGCATCCACCATCTCCCTGTTTTTTTGCTTTGTAAAAAAATTGTTTCTACTTCGGCAAATGCCATATAGAATTCGTTGAAAGAATCTTTTTCATCTATTGCTGCTTCCCGTTTGCCACGGCTGCGCCCATCCAGCACATACCAAAGCATGTGGCTTATTTGTTTAGCAGTCAGTTCATCTTTATCATGCTGCACATCATAACCATAGATGCCGATACTATTTACATTAGGACTCATCCCTGCATATTGCATCAGCACACAGGCTTCTTCGCCGTTTAGCCCATTGGGTGAAAGAGAGCTGGCAGGTGCATACGCAGTGGCGATAGCATTAATATCAAAGCTGAACAGGTTGCTGTTGCGGATTACCGGCTCCATCTCATCAATATTTTCCTTTACACTACCAACACGGTAGCAATCGAAACGGAGTTTGTCCATTGTTTCCAGCATTCTAGGATGCACATAATAACTCTGAAAAGCAATATGGTTGTAATGACGGATGAAATTGGGTTCGCCGGTCAGCATTTCCATCAAAAAATTTTCGTGACGAAACGGCGATTCTAAATTCAGGTCAATTAACGCATCCACACAACTTGCTTCTATGGTTTTTTTATTTTCTGCATATGCATTGTATTGCGACAATGTCAAATCATGAGAACCGCCGAGAATAATAACTGTTTTGCCATCATTCATCAGTTCCTGTACCACGGTTTTCAATGCAGCATAGGAGTCGGTAAATAAAGATCCTACCTTGATATTTCCCACATCGGCAATTTTAATGTCCTGGTGCCAGTAATACAAGGAATAAAAATGGCGACGGATAATATCCGGTGCTTCGCTGTGGCCATGAATGAGGCCACTACCCCGCTGCTCACCACAGCCTACAATCACTATCTGTGCTTCATCCAGGTCAGGAAATTCTTCGCTATAAACAGCAATCGTTTTTCCCAGTTGCCCTTCCTTATAACCTTCATCATGGGAAATTTCATGCAGGTTGACGGGGGATAAAAAATCGGAGATGTTGAGGTGGTCCATAGCTACAAAGCTAAGAGGTATGAGAGAAAAAAAGAGAGATTTCACGCAGGGGTCGCTGATAACGCAGAGAATACAAGTGAACCCTTTGCGAACCCTGCTTTCTCAGCGTTACATTCTTTCTCTCTTTGCGAAGCAAACTCTTTTAACCTCTTAGCTTATCTTTGCCGCCATGGAAAATTTGCTGAAAAAAATTCAGGATTACAAACAGAAAATTGACGGTTCAACTGCATCAGATGCAAAAGCCGTTGAAGAATTCAGAATTAAATGGCTCGGCACAAAAGGGCTTGTGAAAGAGATAATGAGTGAGATGAAAAATGTGGCGCCGGATAAAAAGAAAGAAGCCGGACAGTTGCTGAATGAGTTTAAGATTTTTACTGAAAATAAGTTTGAAGAAATAAAACAGTTGGCAGCAGGCAGTTTGCAGTCCGTGTCCTCTGCTATTGATTTGTCATTGCCAGGTGATGAGTTACCACTTGGTTCCCGGCACCCGGTTACATTAATGAGGAACCGCATTGTTTCTATTTTTCAGCGGTTGGGTTTTGCGGTAGCAGAAGGCCCGGAGATAGAAGATGACTGGCATAATTTCGGCGCATTAAATTTGCCCGAGCACCACCCTGCAAGGGATATGCAGGATACTTTTTATGTACAAACCAATCCTGATTGGGTGTTGCGTACCCACACCAGCAGTGTTCAGATACGGGAAATGGAAAAAGGGAAACTCCCTATCCGGATGCTGATGCCCGGCCGTGTATATCGAAATGAAACGGTAAGTGCAAGAAGCCATTGTTTTTTTCACCAGGTGGAAGGATTATATATTGATGAAAATGTTTCGTTCGCCGACTTAAAACAGACACTTTACTTCTTTGTAAAAGAAATGTATGGCAAGGATGTAAAGGTTCGTTTTCGTCCTTCTTATTTTCCTTTTACAGAGCCAAGTGCTGAAATGGATGTAACCTGTTTTATCTGCGGCGGCACCGGATGTAATATTTGTAAAAAAACGGGTTGGGTAGAAATTCTTGGCTGCGGTATGGTGCATCCCAATGTTTTATCCAATTGTAATATTGACCCCAATAAATACAGCGGCTTTGCATTTGGTATGGGAATAGAAAGACCGGCCATGCTGAAATATGGCGTTAATGATTTGCGATTATTCAGCGAAAATGATGTGCGGTTTTTGCGGCAGTTTACTTCAGCGATATAAAAAAGGCCGTCTTTACAGACAGCCTTTTAATACAATATTTTTCCCACTATTATTTTTCTGGTGGATTATAGAATGCCAGTACCAGCGACGCTATAATTGTGATCCATAATCCGGCACCATATCCTTTTCCAAAGCTTTTAAAGACATTGCTAAAAGACATTCCGTCAATTAATGGCCCGACAATCAGCATAAATAGAATGGCGAGCAATGGCAATACACATAATAAACCTCTCCCTAAAGCATAATTACCATTAAAAGAGCCCAGTAATAACAGTAATGCTGAAAGTGGAATCAGCAATAAAGTGTATTGCTTCCATCCGGCACCTTTGGCGGTAACTAAATCGAAGCCGCTGAATTTTCCGGCATAGCCACTGGCCCATGGTATAAAGAAAGCAACAAGTAATGCCACAGCAAGGGCAATCGTTAATGTTTTTCTGTCCATGTTGGTTGGTTTTAAGTGTTATTTAATATATACTGATTAATACAAAACTATTTCGGGGCCGACATCCGCTTATAGCAGAAAAAGGCGGCAGCTAAGAAAGCAATGATTGCAATATAAAACCATGGGGTGATAGCAAGGGTTGGTTTTGCATCATTCATCGTATTACTTATTTTATCAAGACCAATATTGTTAGCACCATCTTTGGCTTTATCAA
>JAYVKT010000412.1:0-6398 GCA_043768195.1 Chitinophagaceae bacterium
TGTATTTACCAAGATACGTTCCGTCGGCATCAATCACAGCAGCGGTGTTGTATAACACACCAGCCTGTTCTTTTTCATAAACCGGTACAATCATCACCATGCTATATTTCTTCGCATACTCCTGCATCCGTTCTATCGTTGGGCCGGGAACGGTTTCTGCACTTTCGTACCATGCCTTATCTTGTCCGGGACAGAAATAAGGAGTATTAAATATTTCCTGGAAGCATAATATCTGCACTCCTTTCTTTCCGGCTTCTTCAATCAGCGGAATATGTTTTTGTACCATTGCTTCTTTAATTTCTGCAATCGTTCCTTCGCCTTCTGTTTTGGGTAAGGACATTTGAATGAGACCTGATTTGATGATTCTTGGCATAGTTATTTTTTTTGTTTCACGCAGCGAACGCAAAGAGGCGGCGTTGCAGCGTTTTTAATTGGTTGCGGTCACAGCTCCGCCGTGTTCGCTGTGTGAAAACTAAATTGTTTGCGACACTTTATTTCTCTTAATAAATTTACCAAAACCTTTCTCTATTAAACAATTATTATTTTCAATTGCAACCTGACCCCGTAACAAAACTGTTTTTACTTTACCTGTCAATTCCCATCCTTCATAGCCGCTATAATCAACATTCATATGATGGGTTTTGGCAGAGAGTGTATGTTTTTCATTCGGGTCGAAGATGACAATGTCAGCATCACTGCCAACAGCAATCGTTCCTTTTTTCGGAAACATGCCGAATATTTTTGCCGGATTGGTACAGGCCACTTCCACATATTTGTTTAATGTGATTTTATTTTTCACTACACCTTCACTGAATAATAATTCCATCCTGTTTTCAATAGCCGGGTGTCCGTTGGGTATTTTAGAAAAATCATCTTTGCCCATTAATTTTTGTTCCCACATAAAAGGGCAGTGGTCGGTAGCGACTACTTGCACCAACCCCTGATTGATGCCAGCCCATAGTGTTGCCTGGTCTTTCTTTTCTCTGAGCGGTGGACTCATTACCCATTTAGCGCCGTCTTCTTTTTCATATAGTGAAGCGTCAAGGATTAAATATTGAATACAGGTTTCCACAAATACTTTTTGATTTCTTTTTGTTGCATTACGAACAGCATTCAAAGCACCTTCGCAGGTAAGGTGAACAATGTAACCGGGACAACCGGTATAATTACTCATGTCCACAAACCGTTCGGATGCTTCGGCTTCAGTTACTTCTGGTTGTGATAAGTAATGAAAGAGGGGTGATAATTTTCCTTCGTTGCGATGTTTCTGAGTAAGGTAATCAATCATATCGCCATTAGTAGCATGAACATTAATCAAACCACCGTGTTTTTTTACTTCCTGCATCAGTCCAACCATCTGGCGGTCATCAATCATTAATGCACCTTTGTAAGCCATAAATGTTTTGAAAGAACTGATACCTTCTTTCTCAATCATTTCCTGTATTTCTTTTTTTGTATCGTCGTTGAAATCGGTAACGGCCATATGGAAACTGTAGTCACCTACACAGTTATTATCGCTTCTGCTTTTCCATTCTTCTAATGCTGAACGAAGCGAGTTTCCTTGCTTTTGTAAAATAAAATCAATGACCATGGTGGTGCCACCGAATAATGCAGCTCTTGTTCCTGTTTCGTAGTTATCGGAAGAGAAAGTTCCCATGAATGGCATATCGAGATGTACATGAGGGTCTATACCGCCGGGGAAAACTAATTTGCCGGAAGCATCAATTTCTTTATCGGCTTTAACGGCTAAGTTTTTGCCAATAGCTTTTACAGTTTCACCTTCAATGAGAATATCAGCTACGTAATCATCCGTTCCTGTAATTACTCTTCCGTTTTTAATTAATACAGACATATAATTAATTTTTACCGCAGAGGCGGGGAGACGCAGAGTTGTATTCTCTGCGCCTCTGCGTCTCAGCGGTTATTTTTCTTCGTCAATAATAAATATACGACTCCACTTACAAAAAATCCAACGAACCAGGCATAATGATACAACTCATTTATCCATGTTGGCACTGCATCGGCGGCGACTACTTTTATATTAAGCAAAAAGCCAGGAACGTTTGGCAATATTCCAGCCAACAATGCAATAATAGCAACTGGATTAAAACCATTGGAAAATTTGTAGCGACCATGATGCTGGTACAATTCATCAACAACCAATTCTTTTTTACGGATGAAATAATAATCGACGATCATAATGCCACCAATGGGTCCGAGTAAACTTGAATAAGCAATCAACCAGGTAAAAATGTAACCATTGGGGTCTGCCATTAGCTTCCATGGGAATATAAGTACACCAATGATGCCGGTGATATAACCACCGGTTTTGAAATTTATTTTTGATGGAGATAAGTTGGAGAAATCGTTAGCAGGGCTTACAATGTTTGCAGCAATATTTGTTGCCAGAGTGGAAATGATAATTCCAATCATAGCGAATGTTACCATTAGTTTGCTATTAAAATGACTTGCCAACTTTACCGGGTCCCATTCAGGGTTTCCATAAATAATAGCCGAAGCAGAAGTAACGACTACACCAACGAATGCAAATAAGGTCATAGAAGGTGGTAAGCCAATTGCTTGCCCTTTGATATGTGCTTTTTGGCTTTTTGAATAACGGGTAAAGTCGGGAATGTTTAATGAGAGTGTTGCCCAAAAGCCAACTACCGCTGTTAGAGCTGGAAAGAAAAATTTAAAGAACGATGCATTGTCAGTAAATTTTGAAGGCTCTCTCAATATCGGGCCTAAGCCTTTTGCTGCAACAACTGCCCAGCAGAATAAAGCAATGGCGGCTATCGGCAAAAAAATAGCTTTAAAGACCAATAGTTTGCGAATGCTTTCCACTCCTTTATAAATGATGAACATATTCAGTAACCAGAAAAGACCAAAGCATACCATTGGTAATGCCTGAGGAAAAAGAGAAGTTGTATTTATTTCTGCCAGTGAAGGATTCCATGCTCTTATTAAATGATAGAGTGATTCGCCACCGATCCATGTTTGTATGCCGAACCAACCGCATGCAACAATTGCCCGCAACATTGCCGGAATGTTTGCACCTTTCGTCCCAAAACTTGCTCTTGCAAAAACCGGAAATGGTATTCCGTACTTCGCACCGGCATGTCCATTCAATAACATTGGTACGAGAACAATTGCATTACCAATGAAGATTGTCAGCACTGCTTGCCACCAACTCATTCCATTATTTATCATCGAGCTTGCCATGGTGTACGTAGGAATGCAAAGGCTCATGCTTATCCATAGAGCCGCATAGTTCCAGGTGCCCCAAGTTCGTTTGGATTGAGGGACTGGTGCGAGGTCTTCGTTGATTAAAGATGAAGCCCCCCTGCCCCCCGAAAGGGGGTTCTCAGACTCCGATATTTTGATGTTTTCCTTCGCCATTCGGAATTCAAGATTTTAAAGTTTAATGAGTCTTTAAAGTATTTAAGAATTTAGTTCTACAATTTTTCGATACGAATAAAGTATCTCAATCTATCGGGTTCTAAAGTCCCCCATTCGGGGGATTTAGGGGGCTTCCCTTGCCGGATTTAGGGGGCTGTTTCTTCATCTGCAATCAAAATCGCCTCACTGATAATCTTCAACCCTTCATCAATCTGTTCTTTTGTGACACAAAGCGGTGGCGCAATAAAAATATAACTCCATCGTACAAAAGTGTACATACCCAAATCTTTAATCTTTGCTGCCACTTTATTCATCACAGCCATTTCATCTGGTTTGGCATTGAAAGGGGCCATCGGTTCTTTGGTGGTTCTGTTCTTTACTAATTCTATGCAGCCTAACAAACCTGTATTTCTAAAATCACCGATGCTTGGATGCATTTGTTTTAGTTTTTCTACTTCTTCATTTACGTATTGGCTCATCGCAACACAATTCTCAATCAGTCCTTCATCTTCATATATTTTTAATGTCTCCAATGCAGCAGCACAACTTACCGGATGGGCAGAGTAGGTGAGGCCTAATGGTAACATGGCATCATCATATTTTGCAGCAATATTATCTGATACCATTAAGCAACCAAATGGTAAGTAGCCACAGGTTAATCCCTTTGCCATCGCAATCATATCGGGAATGATACCATGATTTTCAAAACCAAACCATTTGCCCGTTCTTCCAAAACCACTCATCACTTCATCCATAATTAATAAAATACCATGCTTGTTGCAGATTTCTCTAACAGCTTTTAAATAACCAACAGGATATTGCAAACAACCGGATGAACCGGATTCACCTTCTAATAATATGGCAGCGATATTTCCAGCACCTTCATAAGCAATTACTCTTTCTAATGAAGCCACCGATTCTTTCAGCAAATTTTCTTCACCATATTCCCAGCGATATAAATACGGTAAATCAAAATGTACAAAATTGGGTGACTGTTGTGCATCCATCGGAATTTTTCTTGGGTCGCCACTTGCACTCATGGCACCGTAGGATGCACCATGATAAGATTGATAACGGGTCAGTATTTTATGACGGCCTGTATATAATCTTGCCAGCTTAATTCCATTTTCAATGGACGTGGCTCCGCATAATGTAAAGAATGCTTTATTCAAATCACCGGGACAAATCTCCGCCAGTTTCTTTCCCAACTCACCCCGCACTTTGGTTACACAACTCGGCGTTACATAACTCACTTCCTGCATTTGTTTTACCACGGCATCAGTTATCCGTTGGTTACCATGACCAATATTTACATTCATCAACCCCGATGAAAAATCAATATAGCGTTTGCCATCGTAGTCGTAGAGGTACACACCTTCGGCATGTTTTACGGCGATAGGGGCGATGCCTTTTTGTTTGGACCAGGAGAACAAGGTGTAGTCAAGGTTATCTTGAATAACTTCTTCTGCTGCGGAAATTGTTTTTGTACTCATGTTTTTATTTTTATTAGCCCAGCTGTAGTGCTACTATCATCTTCGTTGCGTCGCACACTTGTACTGAAGTAATTCTATTCAGCATTTTTTCTAAGACTTCTTAGCTTGTTCAACAATCCCTCATATTGGTATGTTGCTTTTAATATTTCTTTTGTGAATTCAATTGATATTTCTATTTCTTGATTCCCAATTTGTTCAAAAGTGTTAGCTTCCACATGTGCTGCATCATTACCTAATAATCTTAAATCATCCATCCCATCCATTAACTCTTTTGGTATTGTGATTTTATTGCCTAAGCCTTTCAGTTTCTCTTTTAAATTTTTTCCTGTGGTGCCTTCTTTGTTTGATATTTCTTCGAGAGTTTTTCTAATCATTATTGCCGAAGCTATGTGGCAACCAATTGAATGGCATTTTACTGCTTCCTCAAAGGCAGCTAAGATTTTTTCTGGTATTCCTTCTCTATTAAATTCGATTGTTGTCTGCGGATACGAGTAAAGCTTATTTGTTGAGTTGTTAAGAATATAGAAAATATGGGTAAAGCAATTGTCGTTTGGGCATCTTCTTTGCCCTAACCATGTCTTATTGACTTGGTCATAAATATCAGTCCCAATTATTTCAAATACTCCTTTATGCCTACATTCGGGACAAGCTAACACAATTTTCGGACCGTTGCCATGTGACAAAGTATGAGAGACTTTTGTATTCATTTTGTATTGTTATTTTATGATTTTGCTTTAAACCCAATCCTTTCTCTTTCTTCCCATTTCTTCTTCCCCGCACTTTCATCTAATAAATTTTCCATTGCATCATACAACTGGTTCAACTGTATATCATGTTCACCAATTCTTTCTTTTATTTGTTTAAGCTGCTCCCGCAAATCACTTTCCTGTATTAATACTCTTCTTATCTCTACAAATGCCCGCATGATGGCGATGTTCATGGCTATTGCTTTATCAGAATTTAGAATTCCGCTAAGCATGGCAACGCCTTGTTCGGTAAAGGCATAAGGCAATGCAGTTTTAGGCCGCTTTTTAGAGTATGTCATCACAAATTGTGATGACATCGATTTCTCCGAGATTTCCATCTGAAACCGTATGTCCTCAAACTCTTCATGGTTAAGTTTAAACATAAAATCCTTAGGGAACCTTTTTATATTTCTTTTAATAGCCTGGTTTAGCACTCTGGTTTCTACTTCGTAAAGGGCTGCCAGGTCAAAATCAATCATCACTCTTTCACCTCTTATTTCATAAATCTTGTTTTGAATGGATTTAATAATTCTCATATTTATTTTTTAAAGTGAGAGTTTTAGGATTGTCTTTCTATTGTATGTGGTCACAAATTGTGACGACATGATTACAAATTAATGATTTTCAAAGATTTGGCTTGCTGTTCAAGGTCACAAATTGTGACCTTGAACAATTTTAAATCTTTAAGGCTTCAATTTGAAACCTTATAGATTTTGGCATGCGGTAACAGTTTGTGACCGCATGTGTTATTCACTTTTAT
>JAYVKT010000413.1:0-2218 GCA_043768195.1 Chitinophagaceae bacterium
TATGAAACCAAAACCGCCAAAGATGATATGTACAACAATTGCAATGCTGGTGTTTTGCCTTATTTGTACAATTGCAGGCAGGATAAATAAAATTGGGAGTGCCGCAAAAACTAAATCAAATCCCATTGGCAAATGCCATACAGACCAAAATATTCCATGAACGAGCCATGTCCATTTCTTATTTAATATTTCCTGCCGTGGCTGGATATATCCTCTCCATAGAAATTCTTCTCCAAAAATATTAAAGAAAAAATAGAGCGGCCAAACATACAGTATCCATATATGCTCCTTATTTAAAGGCATATTTTTAAAAAAGAACGGTGTTGCATCAAATCCCATTTCAGGCACAATGATTTTTGCAATTAAAAAAGATGAAAGTGATAGCAGAACAAAAGCTATCACAGTCCAAAGCCAATCTTGTTTAGTCATCTTTTTAATTCTCATTCTGCTTAAAAGATTTTGTAGTTTATAGGAGCCAATTTCTTTTCCAGTAAGGTAAATAGCTCCTAAAAACATCGGCACTAATACTAAACCACCAACACAAATAAAATATACAATTTCTATAGGCAGATGGGTATGTGTTTCCATAAAGGGGATGGCGACTCTGCAGGCTATGTAATTTAACAAGGTTGGCAGGCCAAACAGCCAAAGGAAATCAATCCATTTTAGTGATTTAATTGTTGTCATTAATTTATTTTAGAGCTGTTCGCTTGTTTTCTGTTAAGAAGAAAACAGGTTTAATAGTAGTAATGCTATTAGCTGTGTTGTATTGTTCCGACGCAGAACCAAGCATCTCCCAAGCATCCCTGTCCAGTTCTTCAAAAGCCGCTATTGTTCCCATTCTTGCGATAATGTTGTTCATATCCTGTTCACTTACAAAGCTGCATTCCTGGTTCATTTTTCCCAGCATTAGCTCTGCCATCCGGCTTTCTATGTCATTAATTATTTCAAACTGGTCTTGCTCTTTTATAAAATAATTATGCAATGTTTCAATATATGCCAGGTACTTTCTCCAGGCATCATCTGCTACTTTAATTATTCTACCGCAGAGGTTGATATGAATAGTTGTTTGCATTTTCTTTTAATGTTAGGCTAAGGTATAATCCTGCTAAAGCTGGGAATAGAACGGGTTAGTAAATGGATGAGTGCAGTGAGAGAATGGTTTGAATGAAATACTACTGTGAGTACACAAACAATACTATTCGTCTACTTAGTTATTATTATGGAGATTCCCTTAAATTTACAAACGAAATGGATAAAAATAAATTAATAACGTTTATAGAACAGATTGTTTCAATACCCCGGCAAAAGGTAGAGGAAATAGCAGTTCACTTTCAGGAAATGCAAATTAAAAAAAATGATTTTTTTATTAAGCAAGGCCGGGTTTGCAATACCTACCTTTTTTTAGAAACCGGGTTTATCAGGTCGTACACTTTTGATTTGGATGGCAATGAAGTAACAACTGAATTCTATTCAAACAATCAAATAGTTTTTGAAGTAGGTTCTTTTTTTCAGAAAACATTGTCAAAAGAAAATTACCAGGCACTTGAAGACTGTGTTGGCTGGTATATTGATTTTGACCAATTGCAAATGCTCTTTCACTCTATCCCTGAATTCAGGGAATTTGGCAGAATGATATTGGTAAAAGGATTCATTTCATTTAAGCTAAGGGCACTTTCATTAATTAACGAAAGTGCAGAGCAACGGTATGAAACATTAATAAAAGCCCGTCCGGAAATATTTCAAAGGGCGCCATTAAAATACATCGCATCCTATTTAGGCATTACAGATACTTCATTAAGCAGGATAAGAAGAGAGCTGGCACATAGGTAATCATTTCTTGCCATTTGATAAGTAGAGTTTGATATACAAGGTTGAATTTTGTATCAAATTTAAAAATCAAAAAAATAAAGACATGAACAATGTACCACTTATCATCAGCATCCTGTTTGTTATAATTACTCTGCTAACTGTTTGGCAGTTTTATAACGCAGCCAACAAATCTAAAACAGTAATCGTTTGTTTATCAATTTTGCTATTACTACAAGCGGTTATCGGGTTATCCGGATTTTACCGGGTTACCCAAACGTTTCCTCCAAGGTTTGTTTTATTAATTGGCCCGGGCTTAATCTTTTCTGTAGTGCTGCTTCTTACAAAGTGGGGCAAAAACTTTGTTGATTCGCTCAACATTAAAAAACTTACTTTACTTCATACACTG
>JAYVKT010000414.1:0-2901 GCA_043768195.1 Chitinophagaceae bacterium
GAAATGCTTTTCAATATGATAAAACGGAACAGTACCCGCATTAACCAGCTTATCTCAGATTTATTGAACTCAACAAAATTTTCTGAATTAACCCATGAAAAAATATCAGTCAACGATTTGCTGGAGGAAACACTGAAAGAAGCCGAAGACAGGATTGCCCTTACTAACGTGCAAGTGGTTAGAAAGTACAGCACCGATATTTGTGATGTAGCGGTAGATAAAGGGAAAATTAAAATTGCTTTTCTTAATATTATTATCAATGCCATAGAAGCAATGGAAAATAGACCTGGCAGTACCCTGATACTTGAAACAAAGGGAGAAAACGGAAAATGTAAAGTAATGATCAGCGATAATGGTATCGGCTTAGACAGCGAATCTGCTAACCGGTTATTTGAACCTTATTTTACCAGCAAGCCCAAAGGCAACGGCCTGGGATTAACGAATACGCAAAATATAATCCTCAATCACAAAGGGGAGATTAGCGTTGAAACTGCCAAAGACCGGGGAACCACCTTTATTATCACCTTGAATTTTCCTGAGTGATTTTGAAAGGGCTGGGTTAATCCAATATAAATTCTGTGGAATTAATTCCTCAAATTGAGGTGGGCGGGTAACAAGTTCTTTTTGTTATGCTACTAAATCTACTACTTGGTTAATGGTGGTAATAGAGAAAGGTTTAGAGAGAAAATACTGAATACCGTTCTTGTAGGCTTTGGCTCTGTCTTCCGGACTGTCATGTGCCGTTATCATTATTATTTTTAAGTTGGGGTATTTGCTGTTTATTTTACTCACAAAATCAATTCCCCGGCCATCAGGTAAGTGATTGTCCAGCAACAATATGTCGGGCATTGTTAATTCAAGCTGCTTTTCTGCTTCAGCAAGGGAATAGGAACTTGTAGTCAGAAACCCTCTTTTAGATAGGTTTCTGCTTAGAAAATAGCAGATATCTTCTTCATCATCTACAATTAAAATTTTTTTCATAGAGGCCAATATTGTTGCTGAATTATTAACGGATACGGGATATAACATAATCTCTTAAGACACAAAAGCTTTGCCAAAAGAAATTGAACCTGTATTACTGTATAAACGGCATTTTGTTTGCATTATTGGGCATACCGGGTAGAAGTTCTTCCTCAAACTGGTTGAATTCTTCTACCATCACTAATCCTGGTAAGCCGGGTACAAATACTTTAAAACAGTTTAATTACCCTTTTCGATAATTTTATAAATATAAATATCTTTTTTATGAAGCGGATACTGATTATTGATGATGATATGGATATGTGCCAGTTGCTCAGTCATTTTCTGCAACGAAAAGGATTTGAAACAGATACAGCACATACGGGTAACAAGGGACTGGCAAAGTTTACGGAGAGTAAGTTTGATGTGGTGCTTTGTGATTTTCGCCTCGGCGATATGGACGGCAGAAAAGTGCTGCAAAAAATAAAAGAGATAAATACGGATGTGGTGGTTATCATTATCACCGGCTATTCAGATGTAAAGATGGCCGTAGAGGTAATGCGGTATGGTGCTTTTGATTATATCACCAAGCCTTTAATACCTGAGGAGGTAATTAATGTCATCAACAGGGGGTTGAATGGTTCAACTTCGCCAGTACTAATAGCGAATGTAAAAAATGCAGCTCCGGATAGCACTGCCAGAAAACACTTTGTTACGGATGCTGAAGAATTTCTTATTGGCGTTTCTCCCCGTACCATTGAATTGTATAAACAAATTGAATTGGTGGCACCGACTAATTACAGCGTAATTCTTTATGGAGAAAGCGGAACGGGTAAGGAAGTGATGGCAAAAACAATTCACCAGAACAGCAAGCGGAGTGCTAAACCTTTTATTGCGGTGGACTGCGGTACCATATCGAGAGAACTGGCAGCCAGCGAATTGTTTGGTCATATCAAAGGGTCGTTTACCGGCGCCCTGTCAGATAAAGAAGGAATATTTGAAGTAGCAGATGGCGGCACACTTTTTTTGGATGAAGTATCGAACCTTCCTTTAGATGTGCAGGCTACGCTGCTCCGTGTGATTCAGGAAAGAAAATTTAAACGGGTAGGCAGTAACAAAGACATTAATACCGATACAAGGGTAATAGTCGCCTCTAATGAAAACCTGCAGGATGCTTATCAAAAAGGAAAATTCCGGGAAGACTTATATCACCGGTTCAACGAATTTTCTATTTCAATACCACCTCTGCGGGAACGAAAAGAAGACATAGCACTATTTGCCGGTTTTTTTCTAAAAAAAGTTTGTATTGAATTAAATAAAAAATTAGACGGGTTTGATGAAGAAGTAACACAACTTTTTTTAAACTACGACTGGCCGGGAAACCTGCGGGAGTTTCGCAATGTAATCCGGAGAGCCGGTTTGCTTTCTACTTCGGGAAAAATTACTGCCAATGTATTGCCCTGGGAAATAATTGGTAACCCCGGCAAACCGGTTCATGATCCTGCACCGGCAATCAACAATGAAAATGCACTCCCGGCCCGTTCGCAACCAGCCGTCGATCTGAAAGATGCTGCTTCGCAGGCAGAATATGAAATGATAATGAATGTGCTGAAGCAGGTTAAGTTTAATAAAACAAAAGCTGCTGAAGTATTAAAGATTGACAGGAAAACGCTGTATAATAAAATACGGCATTATGAAGAGTCTAATAACGATAAGTAATAGATTCTGTAAATAAAAGCCCGGTATAAAAATACCGGGCTAACCAAAAAACCATAAACGAATCGTGTTGCTATTTAAATCAACTGATAGCTGAATAAGCATTGAAAAAACCATGCCAGCAGAAGAAGAGCAGTCAAATTCGTAGTGGGCAGTTTGAAAAGTCAATCTCTGGAGTTTTGTCACACCGGGCTTGACCCCGTATCAAGTACGGTGCATGCCCGG
>JAYVKT010000415.1:0-2234 GCA_043768195.1 Chitinophagaceae bacterium
CGCATTTGGAAAAAGGTACGCCTTTGTTTTTTGTGCTGATTGATAATTTACGGTTTGATCAATGGAAGACGATACAACCCATCTTTGCAGAAAGCTTTCGTATACATGAAGAAGAAACTTTTTATTCGATATTACCCACTGCAACACAATATGCCCGTAATGCAATTTTTGCCGGGCTGCTGCCGGTAGATATAGAAAAGCAATTTCCGGTGCAATGGAAAAATGATGATGAAGAAGGTGGAAAAAATATGTTTGAAGAAGATTTTTTTAAAGCTCAGTTAAAACGCCTGGGTAAGGGAGATTTAAAATATTCTTATACCAAGATAACCAATAACAACGATGGACAAAAGCTGGTTGATAATATTCATAACATGTTGCAAAATGATATAAATATTATTGTGTACAATTTTGTAGATATGCTAAGCCATGCCCGTACCGAAATGGAAGTGCTGAAAGAACTTGCCGGCGACGAAACCAGTTACCGCAGCATTACTGCAAGCTGGTTTGAGCATTCGCCTTTGTATGCAGCGCTTAAAAAAATTGCTGATAAAAAAATAACGATGATTGTTGCAACAGACCATGGCAGTGTGAGAGTGAAAACACCGGCCAAGGTAATTGGAGATAAACAAACCACGGCCAACCTGCGTTATAAGCATGGGCGCAATTTAAATTACGAGGCAAAGGAGGTACTGGCTTTCAGAGATCCACGGGAAGCAGGTTTGCCGGTACCCAATGTAAACTCATCATTTATATTTGCAAAAGGCGATTTGTTTTTGTGCTACCCCAACAATTACAATCATTTTGTAAACTATTATAAAAATACCTTTCAGCATGGCGGGGTAAGTTTAGAGGAGATGATTGTGCCGGTGATAAGGATGACGAATAAATAAAAACAAGCCAGTAATTTTTAAGGCTCTCATAAATAAAAATTGCCAATAATATTAGTATTCCCACGAACTCTTGTTATATTTGGGCATCAAATCTTGAAGCTATGCCTGCCAAACGTTCAGAAGTCCATGCTTATAACTATATCCTTAATGAACTTGTGTCAAAAAAAGGGTGGTTGAAGCAACAAGTATTTACTCAACAAGAATCCCAGAATATCCCAACTGTTGCAAAGTATTTAAAAAATCAACGACCTGAAAATGTAGTTGAAGTAAACAAAGGAGTATTATATATTATTGAAGCAAAAAATTCAAGGGCAAAACTGGAGCAAGCTCTAAAAGAAGCAGAAAAAGACTATGCTGATTTACTAAGTAAAGACAATCATGTAAAAACCCTGTTTGTTACTGGTATTGCAGGTAATGACCAGGAAGGCTTTGTCGCTAAAAGTAAATATTTAGAAAATGGGAAGTGGAAAGTAATTACTGAAAATGAATTTGAGGTTACTGGTTTATTGTCTAAAATACAAATCGATAAAATTCTTGAAACAAATAGCGCAACAATTCATGATTTTGAAATTGATGAAAAAGAATTTTTACAAGCTGCCGAAAGTATAAATCAAATTTTGCATGACGGTGCAATAAACAAAGACTACCGTGCAAGAGTAATTTCTGCATTGCTTTTAGCTTTAGCAGAAGGTTCAAACATTGACTTGTCAGTTAATCCAAGTATTTTAATCCAGTCAATAAATGCAAGAGTTGAATTAATGCTAAAAAAGCATAATAAACATGATTTTGCAAGGTTTATTAAAATTGATTTGCCTTCAAGTGAAGACAACCATGTTAAGTTTAAGGGGGCAATCATAAGAACGATACAGGAATTACTGGAACTCAATATAAGATCTGCCATGAAGTCTGGAAAAGATGTTTTAGGTAAGTTTTATGAAGTGTTTTTGAAGTATGGTAACGGTGCAAAAGAAATTGGTATTGTACTAACTCCACGCCACTTGACAAGATTTGCGGCTGAGGTTTTAGATATTACAGAAAATGACTTAGTTTTTGACCCAACTTGCGGTACTGGCGGATTTTTAGTAGCTGCTTTAGATGAGGTGAAAAGAAAGTGCAAGAATGACAAAAAATTTGAGTTGTTTAAAAAATACGGAATTTATGGAATTGAGGAACAAGACCCAGTTGTTGCCCTTGCCTTAGTAAATATGATTTTCAGGGGCGATGGTAAAAATAATATCATTGAAGGAAACTGTTTTAATAAATGGTTGAATTTGGCTGACGAAAACAGCGTTTCAATTGCTGAATATTTAGATACTGAAAGAAAGACACGAATCCCTCCTATTA
>JAYVKT010000416.1:0-2047 GCA_043768195.1 Chitinophagaceae bacterium
AAACCCCGCTGCTGAAAAGAGCTTTCGTTGTAGTGCAGCCACTTTTGTAATTTTAAACAGTAGCTGCATAATACTTTAAAGAAATCTCAACGGCGGGGTTTCGCAGTTACAGCTTTTTATTTAACTTGTACTTGTGCGTAAACCCCGCCGGACGAAAAAATATGGAGACGATTGACTTATTAATAATTCTTTGTTGGCTTATATATCTCTTGCATAGAAAATTCCCTTCTCTTTGTTCTGGCCCGTGGACTAGATATAATAAGGAATTATTTTTTTTGTTTGCTGTCTGGGGATCGTATGGAAGAATTTTACATTTACTATTGTACAAAAATATAATCGATCAAGTTTTTTATCTGCTCCTAATTACTGGCTTAGTGACAATCCCAATTTTGACTTTAATTTATAGGAAACACATTTAAAACAAACATTTCGTCCCAGCGGGGTTTTCACTGCATGCTGTTAAAAGAATGAAAATATTTTGTATAAAACCCCGCTGCTGAAAAGAGCTTTCGTTATAGTGCAGCCACTTTTGTAATTTTAAACAGTGGCTGCATAATACTTTAAAAAAATCTTAATGGCGGGGTTTCGCAGTTACAGCTTTTTATTTAACTTGTACTTGTGCGAAAACCCGCCGAAATGAAATTTATAAATCAAGTTGTAGACAACGCTATTTTTTAACTTTCGTATATTTATGAGTTGGCAGAAATTTTTATCGGCATCCCAATTCTAACATGAGTTTCTTAAAAAATTTATTTTCTAAAAAGAATGACCGCAAAATCGAACCGACCCAATATTCGGAAGGTGATATTTTTTATACAACCATCAATGACAAGTATTATCTCTATAAAATCTTAGTTATAGAAACTGCTTATGGTGGCTATCATGTTATGACATTTGATCCGTTAGACCATAAGCCAACAATTAGCGACATTCAAACTCTAAAAGTATTTGCCTATCACTCGCCATTTGATAAAAAGGCTTTTAGAGACGGCACAATTTTGACAAATCTCAAAGTAAAATCCCAAGAGTTAATTGGCTACCATGAATATTTGAGGCGAACAAATAGCCCAGAACAGTATTTACCAATTGCTAACAATTATTATCAGGCAGCACTTAAGTTGACTGATGACAAAAAACATGAAGAAGCAATAGAAAGTTATAGCAAAGCAATTGACCTTTGTCCTCAATTTTTTGAAGCAATTGATAATAGAGCTTTTTGTAAAATGGATTTAGGTTTATGGGCAGACGCAATAAAAGACTTTGAACTTTCTTTATCAGCTAACCCTAACAGCTTACTTGCAGAATTTTCTATTGGTGAGTGTTATTTTAAAATGAACGAGTTTCAAATAGCCAGACAACATTTTCAAAAGGCTCATGAAATTGACCCGAACCATGACGCCCCAATAATATTTTTAGAAAAGTTAAAAGAGCAATCGAACTAAAACTTCTGCCAACATTGGTATAAAAAACCAACTATTCCAATAAACAAAAAAACCTCCCTTCCTCCCATCACTCTCCACCAAACCATTCATTATGCTGTTCCTGCACACGAACAAAAGTGGTGCGTTTGGTAAGCTCTTTTAAATAAGAGGCACCAACATAAGTACATGTAGAGCGCAGGCCACCTAAAATATCCAGTATGGTTTCATTTACCGGCCCACGAAAAGGCATCGTAATCGTCTTCCCTTCCGAAGCCCTGTATTCTGCCACACCACCGGCATATTTATTCATCGCCGTTTCAAGCAACCGATTTTCAAATGCCGGTACATAGCCAAGCCATAGCCATTGTGTGAAAAGCCACCATAACCTGCAATTAGCTTAAAATATTTGTTAGCTTTGGCTGACAAACTATTAAGTGTGCCAAATCTCTATATTATTTCTGGATGCAACGGAGCTGGAAAAACAACAGCCTCCTTTACTATACTTCCAGAAATGCTTAATTGCAGGGAATTCGTAAATGCTGACGAAATAGCAAAAGGGCTTTCACCATTCCAACCTGAAAATGTATCATTTCAAGCTGGCAGAATAATGATAGAGAGAATTGAGG
>JAYVKT010000417.1:0-11935 GCA_043768195.1 Chitinophagaceae bacterium
ATTGCTAATGCACCAATATTTTGAATGGGCTGGTCGTCAAAAATGGGTTTCCAGTCGGCACCTGCATTTTCTGTTTTCCAAATGCCGCCTGAAGCTGCGCCAACATACATGATGGACGGGTTTTTATGAACGGCATCAATGGAAGTAATACGGCCACTCATACCGGCAGGGCCAATATTGCGGGGTTTCAGATTTTTAAATTGGTCTAACGAAATTTTTTGGGCAGACGAAAGAAAGGAAATAGCAAAAGACAATAAAAGGGAAAAATATTTTCTCATATCAGCAGGTTTTGGAAGTTAAACTTACTGATAAACCGGGCGGCAGCAAAAAAATTAGATGAGTGGAAAAAGGTCGTTACTAATGGCGATCCTTACAAAAAGCAATATTTACTAATGCAAATGAAGTTTAAATTTTTCCTGCTAAATAGGCTTCGTTCATATTAGGAGTTGCGCTGCCACCTGCTTTTTCCAGTGTTACGGTAAAGGCAATAGCACCTGACGGCACATTTGGCAATTCGATAAAGCGATCCCTTATTCCATCATTTACTATTCCAACATTTACCTGTTCACCATTTACAACAGCCCATAATTGATAGTCTTTGCTCTCAGAAGATTTGGGCAGGTGATGAATCATTATATATACTTTACCTGTTTTTTTATCCCAAAACATAGTGCAGCGGCATATGGCATGGGTGCCTACTCCATACATAGCTACAGGGGTAATGGATGGATCTTTTAGTATTGCATAATCACCGGGAGGTAAAGAAGATTTATTATCGCCTTTAGTTTGCAGGGCTACTTCCTGTTTTTTTGTTTTGTTATAAAGCAAATAATTGAACACGGCACTGGCAATTAATAATACGATAGATGCCGCCGCCGCCATCTTCCACCAGGAAAGAGATGCGATATTCTGCTTTTTGATTGGTACAACAAGAGCCGGGGAATTCAATGTATCAATGGCTTTCAATATTTTTTCATCAACAACAGCAGCAGGAAGTTTTGCTCCTTGCTGCATTTGGTTTTCTAATGCTGTTTCATATTCCAATACAGCCGCATTGAGTTCCGGGTATTGATGCCGAAGTGTTTCAAATTCCTTTTCTTCCACCGGTGAGCAAAGCCCCAGCACATAAAGCTCAATAACACCAGATGATATGTATTCTTTAATATCCATTATACAAATTGTTTCCTGAGTTCGATTACCGCATTTCGTAGTCGTGTTTTAACAGTACCAAGCGGAAGATTTAGCGCCGTGGCAATTTCTTCCTGGGTAAAACCCTGGTAATAAGAAAGTTCGAGTACGTTTTTCAGATCATCTTTCAACCGGTGAACCTGTTGCCTCAAGCCGATTTTATTGATGTCAACCTGCTGCGGTTGTTTTTCTTCGAGATAATTAACGTAATTAGTCAGGTCATCGTTTTTCATCTGCGATTTATAAATTTTTGATCGGGTAGTATTAATGGCCATATTCCTGGTAAGACGAAGGAGCCAGGTAAAAAGCCTGCCTTTAGAAGGGTCGTATTTATCAATATTTTTCCAAACATTAATAAAGGTTTCCTGTAGCACATCCCCTGCAATTTCCTGATCGCTGATAATCTGTGTGATAGCATTAAACAAAGCCCCCTTGTAATTGTGATACAAATACTTGTAGGCCTGGTTATCATGCCCTTTTAAAGCAGCAACTAGTTCAGCTTCGGTATATGTATGTTGCTGTGTCAATTTATTAATTATACAAATATTGGGAAAAAATATCCGGGGAAAGAATTTTTGTTTATAAAACTGCCGGCAATGTTTTTATGTAACTATTGTACTGCTATCATTTAACATAGCATAAAGATTTACTTGCTTCCGGGGGGCTAATTGTATTCAGTCATTTAGTGTTGCCGGAAACGGAACATTAACCGCACTGCAAACAGTACCAGGATTGCCTGTTGGTGCAACAGGGCTTGTTGCAAAATAAATATGTATTAAGATAGGGGGCTGAAAACCGCCTTATCTTCTTTTGATTGTTTCCAGGTTCTTTGACTATAAAAATTATTTTAAAACAGGTGATTCTTTGTAAAACTAACCTTAAGGTTTTTATGTATCTAACTAAGATGTCTTTATTTAAAACATGAAACCAGTGCACAGTTTTATCCGTTTTTTTTAAGCCCCATCTGTGAAATCCAATCCTTTTAAAGATCAGTACCTTATTAACTTATTTCGTGTTGGTGTCGCAAATAGAACCAGCGTAGTACAATACGATAATAAGCAATATCCTGTGAAAAACTTTTAACCTGCTGTGCATTGCAGCAGGGTAACTTAAAACAAACACCATGAAAACACAATACGAAACCCAACTTGGTATTGCCGCCACGGTAATTTTTACAGCCACTATGATAATGGCCATGTTCGTTGCTTCTGATACGAGTATTACTGATAATGATAAATCTGATTCGCCTTCATCCTCTTATGTCAGCAATACTTCATCAACTACGCATACAAATATTGGCACAGAAAAAGAAAGTACTGATTTTACTTTTAAAAAATAAATTTTAAAAAATGATTAAAAAAATAACAGCCTTGTTTTCCTTATTGCTAATCGCTTTTTCATCTTCACTCTTTGCACAAGGCGATAGAAAAATAATCGCAGTTATCAACAAGGCTGATTGGTGTCCGGTATGCCAAATCAACGGCGAAAAAGTAATGAATGAAGTAATGCCCGTTTTTAAAGAATCCGGCGTTTTGTTTATGATGAACGACCTTACGGATGAAAGTACCAAAGAGGATTCAAAGAAAATGCTGGAAGAAAAGAAAATATTTGAAGCAGTTAAAAAAATAAAATCAACAGGGCTAATATTGCTGGTAGATGCAATGACCGGAAAACTGCTGGAAAAAATAAGTGTGGCCGAACCGGCAGAAAAACTAATTGAGGCTATCAGGAAAAAGTCGATGGCCGTAAAAGTGTAGAGCAGGTAATGGTTATAAAAATCCCCGGCTCAGGCTTGCTGACCGGGGATTAACTTAAAAATTAAAAAGTATGAAATACAATTTTTTGACAGCAGTACTGGCCAGCCTTTTGTTTATTTCCTGTAAAAAAAGTGCAGTGGATAATGTACAGGAAGTGTTGCCAACCGGTACAGTATTATCTTCAGGTACTTTTGTAAGTAGTGGCCATACTACCACCGGCACGGTGAAAGTAATCTTAGATGCATCAAATATCAAACGACTGGTATTTGAAAATTTCAGAACTGATAATGGGCCGGATTTACGGGTGTGGTTGTCTCCTAATAACAACGGATCGCCGTATCAGGAAGTTGGACGGCTTACGGCAGTCAATGGCAATTTTTCTTACGAACTTAGTTCAGCAATAAATCATACTGCAAATAACCGGGTGCTTATCTGGTGCGAAGATTTTTCGGTTTTATTTGGCTATGCTATTTTACAATAGTTATTTGGCAATTAATTATTTTCGGGGTTTGTTTGATTGTATAGATAGTTCAATCATCGTTTTCATTGCTTTTAACCCATCTTCAAAATCTTTTCCCATTTGCTTGTCTAAGCTATAAAGAAGATTGAAAATATTCCAGGGCCGGGGAGTGGCCATGTTGAATGTCCAGGTTACAGTAGTTGTTGCTTTATTTGTTTCATTAAGTGTAAAGATGGATTCAGCTGTTCCTTTTTTAGGTTGTGTAAAATTAAGCCGGTGTACTACTTTCCTGTTTGGTTCCAATGCTTTGATTTCTATTTTCCCTTCTCCTGAAATTTCCGGGCTTCCTTTCCAGGAGGTAGAAGCACCAACGGTGCCATCTGTTCCGGCAAGTATATATATGGCAGTTGAATCCTGCTGGCTCCACACAGAAAACTTATTAAAGTTATCCAGTTTGATTAGTTCATTATAAATAGTAACAGAAGAAGCATTGATAACAATTGACCGTTCAATCTTTTGGCTGGTAGGTAACATAAAAGACATAGCAGCAGTAGTTACAATAACTGCAAGAAGAAAAAATAATAGTAGTCTTCCCAATTTCATTAAAATATTTTTTATGAAAATACTATTCTACAAAAGTAATGAACATAGAGTGCTTTGCCTTGTGGCAAAAAAGGAAATACATTTTTTAAACCGCAGAGACGGGGAGGCGCAGAGTGTTTTGCCTGCGGCAAAAAATTATATTTTAATTATTAAAAACAAGGGTTGATAACAATAATTGCATTTACTGCGCCTCTGCATCTCTGCGGTTAATTGTATTTTCTCCGTTTCCACGGCAAATTTAAAACCCCTTCAATGGCTTTTCTTGCTGCTTATCCGGCTTCAAAGTTGCCCGGATATAACTATTCAGGTTGATATATTTTTTGGCCACATCCTGTATTATTTTGGAAGTAAGCCCATTCACCTGTTTTTGTTTGTTTAAAATATCAGATGGATTGTTGCCAAGATAATAAGCATCGTACAAAACACTCATCCAAAACTGATTTTGCTTCAGATCCGTTTCTAATTTTCTTATTTGCTGCTCTTTTACTTTGGCAATGTCTTCAGGGGTAACACCTGCTTTGATTATTTTTCTTAACTCATCAATAGCAGCCTTGCTGAGGGTGTCAACATTTTCCGGCGCACAGGGGAATGAAATACTAAAATTAGAATACGAGTAAGGAATTTTATTAATGGCCCCGAAAGAAGAAACACCATACACACTTCCCTTTTCTTCCCGCAATTGTTCTACTAGTTTTATATCCATCACCTCTCCCAGGCTGCGCAGTGCATAGCCATCATTACTATTGTAAGGAACAGGTGCGGTAAAGATAATATTGACAACACTTTTTGGGTCGGCACCTTTGGTGATTATTTTATCAATTTTACCTGTCGGCGGACGAATGCCTAAATCTTTAAATATTTCCTTTTGTGCAGTACCAGGTAGGCTGCCAATATATTTTTCTAACAAGGGTTTAATGGTCTCTTCTTCAAACGAACCAACAAACAGAAAAGTGAAATCGCCGGCATTGGCGAAACGTTCTTTATATATCTGGATGCTGCGGTCAAGATTTATTTTGTCAAAATCTTCTGACTTTGGTAATCCACCGGCACGGGGATGATTTTGTGTCATCATTTTCTGAAATTCTGCACTGAAATATATCTGTGGATTGGCGGCGAGGTTGGCAAACAATTGCTTTTGTCTTGTTTTAAAAGATTCAAAAGCATCCTTATCTTTTCGTGGTGCAGTAAAATAAAGATGAGCCAACTGTAATAATGTTTCTGTTTCTTTTGGAATAGTGCTGCCATTCAGACCTTCACTGTACAAAGCAATATTGGGAGAAAGGCTGGTGTTTTTTCCTTTCAGCATATTGCTAAGGTCAATGGCAGAAAAATTACCCACACCACTTTGTGTAACGATAGCCGCTGCATTGCTGGCAGAAAAATAATCAGCATCTTTTACTAAAGAGTGGCCGCCTTTACTAAAAGCCCGGAATACTATTTCATCATTTTTAAAATTGGTTGATTTTAATATGACCGTAGCACCGTTGGATAATTTTATTGTGGTAGTCTGTAGCTCATCGTCTGTTTTGGAACTGATGATTTTTCCCGGCTTTAATTTTCCGGCATCCATTAAAGCAGTGGCCAGTATCCTTTCCTTATACGGTTCAATAGTGGCAACATCTACTGAACTTAATACTGCATTCACTTCTTCTGCGGATGGAATTTTTACATTGGCTTTGTCGGGAGCATTTAAGGTAACTACCATATTGTCTTTGGTAATCCACTGTTTTGCCAGGTTATTCACCTCTTCCAGTTTTACGGAGCTGAGGTATTGTTTTACAAAATCATATTCCCACTCTATGCCGGGTATGGGTTCATTGATTAAAAAATTATTGACATACTCACCTGCATACTTATAGGACTCTTCTTTTTCCCGTTCATTAAAAATACGGTCGTAGAAACTTTGCATTTGTTTTTTCTGCAAATCAAATTCTGATGCAGTAAATCCATGTAACAAAACCCGGCGGCTCTCTTCCATCATTGCATACAGCGAACGGGACATTCCGGTGTCGCTGGTGTTGGCAAAAAGCTGGTAAGCATCTTTTGTTCTGGCAATACTGTTGCCATAGTAGGAACCAGCGCCTACAAACGGGGGGGGTGATTTTAATGTCAATTCCCGAAAACGATTATTCATCATGCCGGTAAAAAGACGACGGTTCATGTACCGGCAATAATCACCAACTAATGTTTCGGACTGTGGTTCTTTTTTAAACAACACTTCAATTGAAGGGAAGGCCGTTTCTTTATCTTTTGCCACCACTGTTAATGTTTCAGTGTGGTCGGGTACATTATATTTTTCTCTTTTTCTGGGAGATGCAGGTGCAGGGATGTTACCAAATGTCTGTTTTATCTTTTGCTCAATATCATTTACATCAATATCCCCAACAACAACAATTGCCTGCAGGTCGGGACGATACCAGTCAGTATAAAATCGCTTTAGTGCAGCAGGAGAAAAGTGTTCCAGTATTTCTTTGGTGCCGATGGGTAAGCGTTGTGCATATTTTGACCCCTGGTATTGAACGGGAAGTGTTTGCTTCATCATTCTTTCATCGGCACCACGGCTTAACCTCCATTCTTCAATTACCACACCTCTTTCTTTTTCTATTTCTGCCGGGTCGAGCAATGCATTGTGTGCCCAGTCTTCCAGAATTTGTAAACCTTTATCTACTAAACCTGGTTTATCAGTTGGTACAGGAAGTATATACACCGTTTCATCAAAACTTGTGTAGGCATTAAGGTCGGCTCCAAATTCCACCCCTATGCTTTGCAAATAACTTACTAATTCATTTTTGGGAAAACGTTTGGTGCCATTAAAATTCATGTGTTCCATAAAATGAGCCAGCCCTTGTTGGTCGTCATCTTCCATTACCGAACCGGCATTTACTACCAGGCGCAGCTCCACTCTTTTTTCTGGTAAACTATTATGGCGGATATAATAAGTAAGGCCGTTTGATAACCGGCCAATTTTTACTTTCGGATCCAGAGGCATTACCTGTGTCACATCTATCTGCGACCAGGCAACAGGTATAATTGCGGCAGTAGCCAGCAGTAGTAACCAGAGCTTTTTTACCACTTCCATACAATTTCTTTTGGGAACGTAAATTTATCTGAATGAAGTTGCTTGAAAAAATAAAAAACCCCCTTTGGGATAAAAGGGGGTTTTTGTCCAACAGGGGCTGGAAATTCTATTCCCTGGGTTTTTCAGGCCTCTCCCCAAACCCCTCTCCCAAAAAGAGGGGCTTCGAAGAGTCATTATAATTTTTAGAGTTTAATTTGTTTTGTCTTTTTCCTTATTTGTAAATTTCTTTTCTGCCTCTTTAGCTTTCTCAAAATCAAGCACTACGCCGTTAATGCAGTAGCGCAGACCGGTAGGCGGCGGGCCGTCGTTAAACACATGGCCGAGATGCGATTTGCAGCGGCCACATTGCACTTCTGTTCGTTTCATACCATGTGTGTTATCAGGTGTATAGATAATGCTGCTCTTGCTGATGGGATCATAGAAGCTTGGCCAGCCGCAGCCGCTTTCAAATTTGGTATCACTTTTAAAAAGAGCATTGCCACAGGCGGCACAGTAGTAGGTTCCCACATCCTTTAAATTCTCAAACTTGCTGGTCCAGGGTCTTTCGGTGCCTTTTTGCCGGGCAATATAAAAAACATCTGAAGGAAGAATTTTTTTCCACTCCTCTTCTGTTATTGTCACTTTGCTGCTATCGGTGGTGGAATAAACCGGGTTATTCTTTTTACTGGTATCCATTTTTGCAGAGTTATTATTAGAAAAATTGTTTTGTGAAAAGCCAGATAGCTGAAATAGTCCGGTTATTAATAATGCTATAATTACTTTAGGCATTCGCATTTAGTATTACATAACAAATTTACGATAACAAGGTTTGCGGAGTTTGCCAGTGAGGCAGACAAGCCGCTTTTCTTAACTTTTTGTTGGTCTTTTTGAATTTGTCTAAAACTTAGGCGGGGTGTGAATAATATAAGCCCCGTACATTATATTTGTTAGCTCACCAAGATTAGTAACGGCTTATGTTTAATTTGATATTATTTGGCCCTCCGGGATGCGGAAAAGGTACGCAGTCGGATAAATTAGTGGCGAAATACGGATTAGTTCATCTTTCCACCGGCAACTTGCTACGCCAGGAAATAAAAGACAAAACTCCCTTAGGGCTTGAAGCTAAAAGCTTTATAGACAAAGGACAATTAGTACCCGACGAAGTGGTAATCGGTATGGTGGATTCTTATTTTGACCAACATAAAGATGCCAAAGGGTTTTTATTTGACGGATTTCCCCGCACCGTAGCCCAGGCAAAAGCGTTGGACAAGTTATTAGAACTAAAGAAAACAGAAATAGGCAAAGTGCTTATTTTAAAGGTGGATGAAGAAGAATTAATTAAGCGGCTAGTTCTCCGGGGAAAAACTTCTGGTCGTAGTGATGATGCAGATGAAAATGTGCAGCGAAACCGTCAGGCTGTATATAAAAAAGAAACATTGCCGGTGGCCGACTATTATTCCAAATTTAAAAAAGTAGGCAATGTTGATGGTATGGGGGATATTCAGGAAATTTTTGAGCGACTATCGGCTCTTATTGATAAAAAAGTGAAGTGAAAAACTGAAAAATAGTTCAGGCCTCTCATTTCCGTGAGAGGCTTTTTTATTTGATAAAAATCAGTTTCGTAAATTGCCCCACTCAAAGCATGCCTCATGAGCTTAGAAAAGGAAAATTTTCTCCGCACTAAATTGGTTTCGTATTTACAACGATTAGACCCCGCCACTACACCTAGGTGGGGTAAAATGAATGTGCAGCAAATGATAGAACATTTTGGAGGAGATGCAGTACGCAATGCCAGCGGACGGTTGAAAATAGATAACATACTTACACCACCTCAACACTTTGAGAAAATGAGAGAGTTTATGATGAGTGATAAACCGTTTAAAGAAAACACAAAGAACCCATTGATGGGGGAAGAACCGTTACCTCTTCGCTATAAAACAGTTCAGGCTGCCATCGGCGCTTTGCAACAGGAACTAATATATTTTTTTGAAGCCTACGAAAAGAATCCGGCTCAAATCATCCGCAATCCTTTTTTTGGCGATTTGAACTTTGAACAAAATGTTCAGCTGCTATACAAACATGCTTTGCATCATTTGCGGCAGTTTGGTGTGGAGCCGCTAACGGCTTAGAATTTTTCCTTTAATAAAGAATCTGCTTTTTGCAAACCACCCAATATTGCTTCTTTCATCTTCCCTACTTTCAGTTTTTCGTCAGCAAGATATTTAATACGCTGCTCCATATTATTAACAGCAGAATCCATATCAAATTCCGTCATCCATTTATCCATTGCAAAGTCAGCATACTCCAGGTCTCTTATCAATCCTTTCAATTTTGCTAAATAAGGTGCAGCGGCCTGTTGTGCCTTAGCAGGTAGTTTACCAATAGAGTCAATGACTGCTTGTACCTGCTTTTGTGTGTTGTGCAGTTTGCCAATCTTCGACATACCCACTATATGGCCATCATCAATGGCCGCCATCAGGCTGTCAGCAAGGGTTTTAGGCTCATCGGTGGAATGGGTGCTACCGCCGTGGTCGTCGTTTTTTTTATCTGGATTATTGCAGGAGGCTATTGTAAATAAAATAGCAAGGGGAAGAATGATTTTTTTCATTTATTGTAATATTAAATGGTTTTGATATTTTGTTTTAACCATTCCACTATTTGTTCGAATTTAATTTCACCAGTGGAGATTTTAATGGTGAAATCATAAGCATTTTCTTGTGAAGACACCAGGAAAAAACCATCCTCTTCAAGCAAATTAGCCATTGCTAAAAAGCCGGTACGTTTATTACCATCAACGAAAGGGTGGTTTACTATAAGGCTTTCAGCCAAAGCAGCAGATTTCTCAAAGATGGTAGAATACAAATCTTTTCCATCAAAAGTTTGAAACGGTCTTGCAATGGCAGACTCAAGGCTGCTCATTTCTCTTACACCGGTACCACCTCCATATTTATCAATTGAAAATTGGTGAACCTGTAAAATGTCATCAAGTAGAATCATTGTGCCAGCTTCTTTAATGTGTCATCATATCGGCTGCTTACAGATTCTGTATGTTTTGATAAGTTGTAAATACGGGTTTTAGCTTCACTATTTATTTTTTCTAAGTGAGCTAAAATCTCATCAATAACATCCTCATTTTGCAAAGCGGCTAATTTTTCAAAAGCCAGAGCTTTTTTTTCTAATACACTCATAACATAAATTTTAATACCCAAATTTACAACTTACATTTCATCCCTGCAATTAGTAGATTTGTGGTTTAACGAACGATTGACACATGAACAAACTCGGCAATTATATTACCGGTAACTGGATCACCGGCGATGGAGAAGGGCAGCTATTATACAATGCAGTAACAGGAGATGCAATCGGAGCTGCCACTTCAAAAGGACTTGATTTCAAAAGTATAACTGACTATGCCCGGAATGTGGGGAACCCTGCATTACGAAAAATGACTTTTCACCAGCGGGGCAATATGCTGAAAGCACTGGCACTGTTTCTCCGCAATCATTTGGATACATTCTATAAAATTTCTTACCAGACCGGGGCTACCAAAGCCGATAGTTGGGTAGACATTGAAGGCGGCATCGGAAATCTTTTTGCCAATGCATCGCTACGCAGAAAATTTCCTGATGAAGTATTTTGTATTGATGGCGAGAGCCACAACTTTAGCACTAACAATACTTTTATGGGAACACATATTTTAGTTCCCAAAGAAGGTGTGGCGATTCATATCAATGCGTTCAACTTTCCAGTGTGGGGAATGCTGGAAAAAATTGCCGTGAACCTGTTGGCAGGAATGCCTTGTATTGTAAAACCGGCAACAGTAACAAGTTATTTAACAGAAGCAGTGGTAAAAGAAATTATTGCTTCAAAAATTTTACCAGAAGGTGCTTTGCAATTAATATGTGGTAGTGCCGGTGATTTATTAGACCATGTTACTTCGCAGGATGTAGTAACGTTTACTGGTTCTGCCTCAACAGGATTAATGTTGAAATCAAACCCTATTATTTTGAGAGAATCTGTTCCGTTTAATATGGAAGCTGATTCACTCAATTGTATTGTGATGGGAGAAGATGTGGTACCCGGCTTACCAGAGTGGGACATTTTTATAAAAGAAATAAGAAAAGAAATGACATTGAAAGCCGGGCAACGATGCACCGGCATCCGCAGAATATTTGTACCAGAAACTAAAATGGAAGAAGTGTGGAAAGCTATTGCAACATCCTTATCACAAACTGCAATTGGTAATCCGTTGAATTCGACAGTAAGAATGGGTTCGTTGGCCGGACAAACACAACGGAATGAAGTAAAAGAACAGGTGCAGAAGTTATTAGCTTCTTCACAAATTGTGTATGGCTCATTAGACAGTGTGGAAGTAATTGATGCCGATGCTATCAAAGGGGCATTTATGTCGCCGGTTTTGCTAATGAATGATAATCCTTTCAATTCAAAAGAGGCGCATGAAGTAGAAGCCTTTGGCCCGGTAAGCACCATTATGCCATATAAAAATATGGATGAAGCTATTGCATTAAGTAAGTTGGGAAAAGGAAGTTTATGTTCAACAATTGTAACAGCTGATTATAAACAAGCCAAACAATACGTAGTCGGTGCTGCCTCCCATCACGGAAGAATATTAGTGTTGAATAATGAATGTGCCAAAGAAAGTACCGGTCATGGTTCGCCATTGCCATTGCTGGTGCATGGTGGCCCCGGCCGTGCAGGTGGTGGGGAAGAGATGGGTGGCTTGAGAGGAGTAAAGCATTATTTACAGAGAACCGCCTTGCAGGGTTCGCCAACAACGATCACTGAAATCACAAATGTTTATCAACCCAACGCCAAAGGGAAAGAACCCGGCAAACATCCGTTCAAAAA
>JAYVKT010000418.1:0-7153 GCA_043768195.1 Chitinophagaceae bacterium
CACCCCCCGATTGGGGGGCTTTGGCTTCCGATACTATAGAGCCTTCATTACTCATTTGTAAATTTAATTCTTTAGTGTTCTAAAGCCCCTCTTGCGGAGGGGTTTGGGGAGGCTTTAATGAATTACACTTTCTTCAAACTTCAACGATTCCAAACCGTTCTTCTGACGGTAATCATTGATGGCTGCTTTGATAGCATCTTCGGCTAATACTGAGCAGTGTATTTTTACCGGCGGAAGATTCAATTCTTCTACGATAGCCATATTATCAATAGCAATGGCTTCATCAATTGATTTTCCCTTCAGCCATTCTGTAGCCAAAGAAGAAGAGGCAATGGCAGAGCCGCAGCCGAATGTTTTAAACTTGGCATCTTTAATAACACCAGTTACTTCATCCACTTCTATTTGCAAACGCATAACGTCGCCGCACTCAGGTGCACCAACGAGACCTGTACCTACATTCGATTTGCTTTTATCTAATGTTCCTACATTTTTAGGATTCTGGTAGTGGTCTATTACTTTTTCTGAGTATGCCATAATAAGTTAGATTTAAAAAATTATAAGTACGAAGTAGGAAACCTTTAAAGTGTGAGCAACTTCGTACATCGTACTTCACACTTCGTATTTGCATTAATGATGCGCCCATTCAATACTGTTCATATCAATGCCTTCTTTATACATTTCCCACAGCGGACTCATTTCTCTCAACTTGTTTACTGTGTTTGTTACTTGTTCTACCGTGTAATCAATTTGTTCTTCCGTAGTAAACCGTCCCAGTCCAAAACGCAGCGAACTGTGTGCCAGATCATCACCCAGACCCAATGCTTTTAAAACATACGAAGGCTCTAATGAAGCAGACGTACAAGCCGAACCAGATGACAAGGCAATATTTTTATTAAAGCCCATCAGCAAACCTTCGCCTTCCACATATTTAAAAGAGATATTCGTTACATGTGGCAGCTTATGGTCTTTGTCACCATTCAGGTAACTTTCTTCCACCTTCATTAATTCGGTCTGTAGTTTATCTCTCAGCTTACTTACTTTTTTTGTTTCCTCTTCCATTTCATTCATACAAATCTCACAAGCTTTGCCAAACCCTACAATGCCGGGAACATTCAATGTACCACTTCTCATTCCTCTTTCATGGCCGCCGCCATCCATCTGTGCAGTCACTTTTACTCTTGGATTTTTTCGGCGAACATATAAAGCACCTACTCCTTTTGGACCGTACATTTTATGAGCTGTAAAAGCCATCAGGTCGATGCCGTCTTTGTTTACATCAACCGGTATTTTACCTACTGCCTGCACGGCATCACTAAACACAAGCACTCCATGCTTTTTAGCAATAGCACTTATTTCTTTCATCGGGTTGATAGTACCAATTTCGTTATTGGCATACATAATGGCAATCAGTATTGTTGTTGGTTTGATAGCAGCTTCCAATTCTGCCAGGTCAACCAAACCATTATCTTTTACTTTCAGATAGGTAACTTCCCCACCTTCTTTTTCAATATGCTTGCAGGTATCCAATACTGCTTTATGCTCAATATTGCAAGTGATGATATGATTGCCTTTGCTGGCATACATTTCAAACACACCTTTAATGGCGAGGTTATCGCCTTCTGTAGCACCGGAAGTAAAAATGATTTCTTTCGGATCTGCACCAATCAGTTTAGCCACTTGCTCCCGGGCATAATCAACTGCTTCTTCTGCCGCCCAGCCAAAAGGATGGTTACGGCTGGCCGCATTGCCAAAATTGTTGGTGAAGTAAGGTATCATCGCATCCACTACTCTTGGGTCGCAGGGTGTGGTGGCATTGTGGTCTAAGTAAATAGGAAAATTCAGCATAAAATTTATTAATCGGTATTCATTTCAATGAAATACAAAATTAACCTAAAAGGTTCTATTTGAAAGGGGTAATTTCGGGTAGCTGGCCGATTTTACCGAAATCGCAAAGCCTTATACCGAATCGCCATATAAAGTAGTCAAAAGAATATTTGTAACGCAATGGCTCTCGGTATTATACCAGAATCGGTTGGACTAATTTATACATCCAATTGGTATTACATTTCAAAGTCTTTGTTATGCAAAAAGTAGAGCATATCGGCATTGCCGTAAAAAATCTGGACATCGCCGTTCCCTTGTTTGAAAAGCTGCTTAATAGTCTCTGCTACAAGACAGAGTTAGTGGAAAGTGAAAAAGTGAATACCGCCTTTTTCAGGCAAGGGGAAACTAAAATTGAGTTGCTCCAAAGTACCGACCCTGACGGAGTGATAGCCCGGTTTATAGAAAAGAAAGGCGAAGGGCTGCATCATATTGCTTTTGCAGTGATGGATATTGAAAAGGAAATGGAACGGCTGAAAAAAGAGGGGTTTGTTTTATTAAACGACAAGCCCAAACCGGGAGCTGATAATAAGTTGGTATGCTTTCTTCACCCTAAGACAACTAATGGAGTACTGATTGAATTATGTATGGAGGGCAAATAAGTAGTTTTTCTAATGCTGCTCTTCTGCAATTGAATCCGCATTAACAATCCCAAGTTTGTCCACAGCCACCTGTGCAGCTATCTGTGATGCATCTTTTTTATTAAACGCTTTTCCTTCGGCAATGTTACGGCCATCTACCACCGCTGCTACGGTAAACAAACGGCGACCGTTTTCTAATTTTTCATTCAATGTTTCAAACTCCAGCACTTTGCCATTTTTATTGGCCCAACCATACAATTTGTTTTTGTGATTAATCTCAAGGTTCTCCAAATCATCCATAAACATATGTGGCTGAATAATGGATTCAAACACCCATTTCGCTGCTTTTTTATACCCATGATCAAGATAAACAGCCCCTACCAATGCTTCCAGTGTATTGCCAAATATCTGGCTCACTTTTAAAGACCCGTCCATTTTATTATACAGGGTAATTTTTTTAAGCCCCATGCGGACAGCAATTTCATTAAGCTGCTGGCGGTTCACCATCTTGCTCCGCATTTCGGTAAGAAAGCCTTCTTCTTTATAGGGATAACGTTTGAAAAGATAATCGGCAATCAGGGCACTGAGAACGGCATCGCCGAGATACTCTAACCGTTCATTGTTTTCATCTGCGCCTTCCCGTACAGAACGGTGCGTCAGGGCTGTTTTATACAACGAAATATTATCTGGTTTAAAACCAAGAATGTTTTTAAGCTCTTTTTTAAAAGAAGTACCCGAAAGTTTACCAGAAAAAAATTTAAAGAAATCCACAGGCGTTAAACTACGAAAAGTTTTTGGTTTGGGGTTTACTGTTTCGGGTTAGTAGTTATAAAAAACAGTTCAATCCAAATAATGAGATTCAGTGTATAACAAACCCGAAACACTACACACTAAACTTCTTCACTATCACACAGGCATTATGCCCGCCAAAACCAAATGTATTACTCAATGCGGCACGAACGGTACGCTGCTGGGCTTTATTAAAAGTAAAATTCAGTTTCGGGTTCAGTTCAGGATCGTCGGTAAAGTGATTGATTGTTGGCGGAACAACATCATGAATTACTGCCTGAATACTGGCAATGGCCTCTATTACACCTGCTGCCCCAAGACAGTGGCCTGTCATAGATTTTGTTGCACTGATATTAAGCTGATAGGCATGTTCACCAAAAACAGCGGTTATAGCTTTTACTTCTGCCCCATCACCAATTGGTGTTGATGTTCCATGTGTATTGATATAATCAATTTCATCGGGCTTCATACCTGCATCATCCAAAGCTGCCAGCATCACATTTCTGGCGCCTAACCCTTCGGGATGCGGCGCAGTAATATGGTGGGCATCGGCTGTGGCACCACAACCTGCTATTTCACAATAAATTTTTGCTCCTCTTGCTTTGGCATGTTCCAGTTCTTCCAGTACTACTATACCCGCAGCTTCTCCCATTACAAATCCATCACGGTCTTTATCATAAGGACGGCTGGCCGATTTTGGATCATCATTTCTTTCACTCATTGCCTTCATCGCATTAAAACCACCAACACCTGCTTCACTAATCACCGCCTCGCTGCCGCCTGATAAGATAATATCTGCTTTACCAAGCCGGATAAGATTGAAAGCATCCATAATGGCGTTGGTGCTGCTGGCGCAGGCACTTACTACAGCAAAGTTGGGCCCCCGCAGGTTATGTCGCATACTGATATGGCCTGCGGCAATATCTAAAATCATTTTAGGAATAAAGAAAGGATTGAAACGGGGTGTGCCATCTCCTTTTGCAAATTCTACTACCTCATGCTGAAAAGTGATGAGGCCGCCAATACCACTCCCAAATACAACACCAATCCGGTCGGGGTTAATATTGTCTTTATTTAATCCGGCATCGGCCATTGCCTGATCGCTTACAAATAATGCAAATTGGGTAAACCGGTCAATTTTTCTTGCTTCTTTCCGATCAAGAAAAGCAACGGGGTCAAAGCCTTTTACTTCGCAGGCAAATTTGGTACGGAACTTTGAGGCATCAAACAATGTAATCATATCAGCACCAGACACCCCATTGATTAACCCATTCCAATAATCAGGAACATTATTACCTAATGGAGTAAGGGCACCCATGCCAGTTACAACAACCCGTTTTAATTCCATATGCCGTTAAGATAAAATTATTTAACCAATAATGACACAACTACTTTTGATATTCATTTATCAAAAGCTCAAAGTACCTATGCGCTACTGTAAAGAAGTAAAAACCGCCTTCGCTGTCACTACAGTCAGAAGGCGGAGTAATTTTTATTACAATCCCTGTTAGAGGGATTTACTTAGCATGTTCTTCCAGGTAAGCAACAGCCTGACCAACTGTAGTGATGGTCTCTGCCTGCTCATCAGGAATGGAGATGTTGAATTCCTTTTCAAATTCCATTATCAATTCTACCGTATCTAATGAATCGGCTCCCAGGTCGTTGGTAAAAGAAGCTTCCTGTGTTACTTCTGCTTCGTCAACACCTAGTTTGTCAACGATAATCTTTTTTACTCTTGATGCAATGTCTGACATGTTCTTAAAGTTTTGTTTATTGGGAGCAAAAATATACTTTTTGAATTAATCAGCACTTAAAAGCTATTTTTTTCCGGATTTAATCCAACCGGTTGAAAATTAGGGTATAGGAAAGGAAATGCAGCATTTGATGGTTTTAAATTAGGATAACTAATGGTTGGCAGTCTTATAAGTTCTTTGTAATTTGTCCAAAGGACATCCTTTCGGTGATGTTCGCTGGATTTAATTCTCTGGTTATGGCTTTAAAAATTATTGATCATGGTAGTCATGAGTACCGGCAAATGGTAAAGTTGCGGGATGATATTCTGCGCAAGCCACTTGGTTTGGGCTTTAGCCAGGAAGAACTGGATCAGGAAAAGGATAATATGTTTATTGCCGCCTTTGAAGAAGAAGATATTCTCGGTTGCTGTATGCTGGTAGAAAAAGATGCAGCCACTGTAAAGCTGCGCCAGATGGCGGTTCTAAACAACCTGCAGGGAAAAGGTATCGGAAGAGCATTAATGAGCTTTGCAGAAAATCTTGCTAGAGACAGGGGATACAAAATATTATCCATGCATGCCCGCAAAAATGCCATCGGTTTTTATGAAAAAATGGGCTATAAAGTAGCCAGTGACGAGTTTACAGAAGTTACACTACCGCACTATGTGATGGAGAAACAATTGTAAGAGGCCTCCCCTGAACTTCGTTCGTAACTTTCGTTTCACTCTGTTACCTCCGCAGGAGGGGCTTAAATTTCCTAAAGAAATATTTTCCCTAATTGATTTGAAAGGTTTCAGTAACAGCAATTCAGCCTTTCTTTACTTTTCCTTTTATCAACTGCCTTAATGCATACACTTCATCTGTGTCTTTGCAGCCACTTTTAGGAACAAGGAAAAAAGAACGGCTGTCAAAATATAAATGAAAGAAATGCGGACTTTCTACATAATTTTTTAAAGCTGTCCACGGCCATGATTTAGAACCTTTTTCATGGCTGAGGGTAAACCCATCATCCTGAAAAGTCATGCTGAATTCATGTTTGAAAGTGGCCGCCTTTCGATAAACAATGCCCGGCAAAATGAACCAAAAACTGACCATTAATACAACCCATAAAAAAGAGCCGGTTAAAAAAGCCATGGCTGTTACTTTACCAAAAGTATATAAGGCAATAGAGGCAATGGCAAACACATTTACCAATATCAGCATAATTCGTATTTCACGGCGGCTGATAAAATGGTAACGCAATGCTTGTATTACCTGTGCTTTTTCGTATCCGAAATAAATTGTCATACTATTATTGATTAGTCACTCCCGGTTTTTAGTAAGTTTTATGGTGTTTTTAATTCTTTCTCGGTAATACTCCATTCACCCAGTTTCTCTCCTTTTACTCCCAGATACTCTACTGTCAGCTTTCGGCTACCCCTGATACCGCTAAACGAAAATTTTCCGTAATTCTGTTTCTCATCAATGCCGAGTACCCGGTAAGGATTATTTTTTTCAGGGCCGCCAAATTTATGTGTTCCCGAGGTAAGGGGTGATACGGTAATGTCAAACAAAGGATAAGTGCCCGGTCTGTCCACTTTTATTATTTCGCTATGGTGCCTGTCACCTGTTAAAAAAATTACCCCGTTTATTTTATACTCTTTTAAAAAATCCATCAGTTCATCATACTCTGCCGGAAAATCCCACCAGGTATCAAAAGGCGAAACAGGATTAAGCACCTGGCTGCCCATCGCTATTATTTTAAACGTGGCGGTACTGTACAATAAAGAATTTTTCAACCATTCCATTTGCTGCGCCCCCAGCATTCTTTTATCCGGGTTTGGTTTTCTCCCAGGGAGTCCTTGCGGATCATTTATAGAATCTTTCATTCTATCGGCACTGCGCCACCAGCGGTCGTCTGTCATAAAAATATCTGCATCGCCCCAGCTATTCATAGTATAAGTTCCCTGGCCATTTTCGCCGGATGAGGGGTTGCAGAAATAGGAATTAAAAACCTTTCTACTGGCATCTTTAAGTATGTAGTTTTTACCAATATCATTGGGGCCATAGTCATGATCATCCCAGATGGCAAACTGTGGCATTGATTTGAGGAAGTTTTGTGTTATGGGAACTGCCCTGTCATGACTTGCCCTGTTCCAAAGCCCCCATTCGCTGTAATAATCTACTTCT
>JAYVKT010000419.1:0-2343 GCA_043768195.1 Chitinophagaceae bacterium
TCACCGCAATCAGAACTGGGTAGAAAAATTAAAAACCTTGCTGCCCCAAAAATCATTACTTATTGCTGTGGGTGCCGGCCATTTACCAGGAGAAAAAGGGGTAATCAACCTGCTTCGCAAAGAAGGTTATAAATTAACCCCGGTGGAAAACAAAATAAAAAATTCAAGGGAGATATAATACAAGCAAAATAACACCGCCTGAATATTATCATAAATTATTTTTTGTAACTTGTAATGAAATGAAAAGATTAGCCTGCCTTATACTATTTGCCCTTATGGCATTCAGTTGTATTGCAGCCGGTAGCCCGGGCGCAGATTATAAACTGCCTGAACCCAGTGCCGCTTTTGATTCTATATGGGTGGAATATGATGTTAAAGAGGGTGAAGCCCGGGGAATGAAAATCCATGTTGCGTTTTCTGCCTATGGTATGAAAGATATGGATGCTTACCTTGCTATTTATTTTAAATACAATGATGATCTTGCCGGCTTTTTAAAAGACAAAAACAAAAAATTTCAAAGCTCAGAAGGCGATGTGGCCGTTTACAGAAGTATTAAACCGGCTTACGACCCGGCGGTTTATAAAGACCTATCTCTTTTTATTCCCTATAATGAACTTGACCTGGAGCCCGGCATCTACGATCTTACGATGGACGTAAAACTTATTTACCAGAAGGGTGGTGTGTTGCAATGGCTCACTTACTATGATTTTGAATACAGCAAACCCGGCAGCCCCGCCGATGTGGAATCAACAACCAAAGCAGATGTTATTTTCGACAAACTCTGGATAGATTACAATGTAACGGAAAATGGAAAGCTGGGTATGCGGGTACATGTAAAATTTACGGCCTACAACCTAAAAGATGTTGACTGTTATGTAGCTCTTTACATTGAAAAGAAATCCGGGGAAAAAATTGATGGTATAAGCCCGGAATACAGAAGCAAAGGAGGACAATTGGCCGTTTATAAAAGCCTGAAGCCTGCCTATGCTGAAGCGGTGTATAAAGATGTTATGCTTTTCATGCCGTATAGCGAAATAAAATTGGGTAAGGGAAAGTATGATTTAATAATGGATGCTAATATTATCCTTAAAAATGGCGATATGATAAAACACCTGGAAGATCATGCCTTCTGGATTGAACAATAATTATATACCAGTACCCAACTTATTACTGAAAATCTTGTTTTACCCTTGATAAACTCCATTGAATGATAATGAGAAACTATTTTTCTTTTTTTCTGGCCTTTCTTTCCATCAGTTTTTTTACTTCCTTTTCTCCCGTTATTAATCAAAACCTGAAAGTAACAGTAACAAAGCTGCATAGTAATAATGGTGTGGTACTTATAAGTTTATTTAAAGATGGTATTGGATATCCCGACAATCCGGAAAAAGCATTTGGGAAAGAGAAAGCCTACATCGTAGACAAAAATGCCGTCGTTATTTTTAAAACTGTTCCTCCCGGCAAGTATGCAGTTGCTATTTTACATGATGAAAATAATAACCAGCGAATGGATAAAAATATTCTCGGCATTCCGAAAGAAGGATATGGATTTTCCAATAATGCATCAGCTCCATTTGGCCCGCCTTCCTATAAAAAAGCGGGGTTTACACATAGCGATAAAGATCAAACTACTATTCAGGTAAAGGCAAAATACTTTTAAAGAAAAAAGCCGGTGTTAAAAAATAACACCGGCTTGCTATAGTAAAGGGATAGTAATCAGAATTGTTCCAGCATAGAAAACATAAAGTCACCTTCAATTTTTGCGTTTGCATCGCTGTCGCTGCCGTGAACAGCGTTTTCTCCAACTGATGCCGCATACAATTTACGGATAGTACCTTCCTCAGCATTTGCCGGGTTGGTGGCACCAATCAGTTTTCTGAAATCTTCCACTGCATTTTCTTTTTCCAGTATGGCGGCTATAATCGGGCCTTCGCACATAAAAGAAACCAGCTCACCAAAAAAAGGCCTCTCTTTATGAATAGCGTAAAACTCACCGGCTTTCTCCGGGGTCAGTTTTGTCATCTTCAATGCTTTAATATTATAGCCTTCCTGCAGGATGCGGTCAAGAATAGCTCCTGAATGCCCGTTTTTAAATGCATCAGGTTTGATCATGGTAAATGTTCTGTTACTCATTGTTATGTTTGTTTGTTTTTTCGGCGGCAAAGGTAGGGGAATGCAGTGAGTGATGAGTCATGAGTCGGTAGTGTATCAGTTTGAAATAATTGAACCCTAAAACTCTAGTTCACTTCTCCAGACTTCTGACTCCTGACTCCCTACTCAACACTCTTATCTCAAGACTCCTTACTCTGGGCTGATTTACTTACTTTTGCACCCGTTTATGAT
>JAYVKT010000420.1:0-4943 GCA_043768195.1 Chitinophagaceae bacterium
TCAAATCCCGCAGCTCTCCGGCAATGTCTTTACCACGTTGCTTGCTTCCTGTTAATACTTCATAACTTTTTTCTTGCGCCCCAAAATCCATAGCTGCACCCACGGAGCTGGTGCCAAAGGCAAGACCGGCTGTTAATGCAGCACCGGTTACTAATCGTTTACCCCACGAACCTATACCGCCACCACCTTTACCACTAATGTTATTAGTGGTCTTCACTATTTCGCTATTTACCTTCTCTGCTTCCCGCCTTATGTGTTGTAAACCTCTTACTGCACTGCCCGATGGGTCGGTGTTGCCAAGTGTTCGCACCCTGTCGGTAACACCCTGCACAGAACGGGCAGCCATATCTGCGGTGCGTTCTATCTTCCTTACATTCTCCACCGTTTTTGCAATGGCCGGAGCTGTCAGGTCTTTCATCTTAATAAAGAATTCAAGAATATTATTATTCATTCCATTCCATTTATCCCTCTGCCTCCAGGAGAGGGGCAAGGGGTGAGGTTATTCACCGAACAGATTTTTTAAAACGTTATTTACATTATCATCCCGTTCCATTTTTCTTATCCTCAACAACCAGGCACACTTATTAATGAACTCTTTTTCACTCAGGGCAGAAACATCAAGACCTGGTAAGTAATACTGAATCAGTGTTTCTAAAAAGCCGATGCTGCTGACATCGGCTTTTTCTGATGTTTCTTTTATCTTTTTAGCAAGGCCGTTTTCTTGCCTTCCAGTATTTTATTAAACGAATTAGCAGCAGGGATAAAATAATCATCGTCTTCAATTATTACCATATCGCTGTGCTCAGCTATTGTCCACTCCCGCATGGCACTTTCTAAAAAACTATACAGCCCATCATCTGCCAGCTTGGTGCTTGCAAATGATAATATGTTGCGGTCAATTGGTTTTAGAATGAGCATTTTTTCAATGTTCTCTTCTTCATCCAGCACCGGCAGGTACCACAGTCCTTTATTTGCGTTGGAAAGAGCAATCAGTTTTTGCTCATCACCTAATTTGCCAATGGCATAGGCTTCGCACTTTACTTTAAGTGCCGTTTCTTTTTCCAGCCGTTCCCGTTCCCGGATGGCTTTGATGGAGTTTTTGTTCGAATCTGTTTTTATCATTTGAGTTGGTTTTAAGCATCTATAAAACAGGATGAGGTTAACGCTTCCGCATGGTTAGTTTCTGCGCAATGAATGGAAGCGGCACTTCTGTCATCTTCGCATTTTGCTGCATAGCCACCGTCATATCCATAAAGGCAGCACCCAGCGGTGTTTCCAATATTCTTACGGGTGCAGTTGCATTTAGTTTGAATGCACAGGTAAGCAATATGGCGGTGTGTGGCACTTCGGTAATGTCATCATACCCCGCAGCCTGTGCCGCATCATTTATTTTATCAAATTCGTATTTCAGCAACGTTATGCTGCCGCTTATACTTTTGTTGCCGCTGGTTATATCAATGGCTTCATCGCCCGCACCAAATACCAATTCTTTTTCAATGGTCTTTTTAAATTCAAAGCCACGAATGCCCGTAATAGTAGCACCCAAAATTTTTAAACTGGTCTGCGCCCAGGCGCATTCTTTTGTACTAAAACTCATGTATGTTATTTTATCCTTCCTCTCCATTTATGGAGAGGGCAGGGGTGAGGTTTATGCTGTTAAGCCTAAGTCCACGTCAATAAATGATGTGTATCCCTTCGGACGAATTCTGATTTTTAAATTCAGTTTGTTAGTGCTGATAATATCTCCCTGGTCTGGGTTGATGTACACTTCAATGCCTTTGGTGCTTACCTGGTCGCCCATGCCAGCTTCCAATTGTTGTGTCACTCTGCCTTCCAGGTGTGCAAGGTCAAGCTGGCTAATAGCACCATCCACCACATCCACTTCACTTTCCAGTTCATCCACATAAGTGGCCAGTGTAATCACGGCTGCTTTATCAACCAACCGCCCATGTGCCAGCAGGCGATAGTCACCGGTATTAGCCATTCTGTCAATGCCAAAATAAATTCCGGCTTTGGTTGGATGGTTCATAAAAGAAATAACACCTGTGCCATGCAGTGTTGCCAATGATGGCAGCTCACTTATTTTTTTTGTTCCGATATACGCATCTGTTAATTGCAAAGGGCCATTGGCCACTTTACCAATTTTTATTTCAGCACCAAACTTTACCGCACGGCCAAGTGCTGTGCCTATGGAGGCAGAGCCATCATTTAATGAACCGCCGAGTACTACACCCGCCACCTTACTTTCACTTTCTTTTGGTTCCAGTATTGTCACACTGTCTTCATCATTCACCCGGCCTTCTATTAATACCCGCAGGTAATTGTATTTTGTATTTTGGTCAGCCACAAAAGTGATTGACTTAGTAAGCGATGCTTCCACATCATCATCGTAAAAATCAGCACCGGCATCATAACCAACATCTGGCTTACGGAATACTGCCAGCAAACGGATTTTACCATTGGCAGCCAGCAATAATTTTACAGCACCATCCGCAGCATCTTTATCCAGCATCGTATTCATCGGCATGGTATCTTCCACACCCATTATGTGCAGCTCCTGATTACCGGCCAGCTCTGCATAGAACTCCCGCAGGTGGCGATAAAATTCTGGCTCATCAGCTTCAGTAAATCCTTGTGCCACGGCATCAGCCAGGTTGTACACCACTTTTGGCACACCAATAAGGCCAACTGTTTGCACCGTACCAACAATACCGGCAATACCATCTATGGCAGCAATATCTTTTAACAGGTTGCCGTCAGAGAAGAGTATGGTTACTTTAGGTAGAGACATTGAGTATTTTTTTTAGTTCCTTAAAATGGGAGCCGGTTTGCACCAGCTCCCTTCGTTGCTCAGGTTGTGTTTATTCGTTGCGCCTATTCAGGCTTTATAATATCGTCTGTTCCTTCCGTTGAAGCTTCCAGTTGTTTCGCCACTTTTTCTTCTGCCACTTTCAATTTTCCCTGTAAGTCTGCCAGCAATTTTTTATCTGCCTGCGCAGCTTTTTCAATTTTGGCTTTCTTATTTTTTGGAGCAGCGTTTACCAGTTCAATATTGCTATCAACAATTACTTGCTGTACTGCCACTTTTTCTTTTAGTTGATCTACTGTTAGCTCCGGGTTTACCACGGTGTTCTCATTCTTATCTTCTTTTGCCAGCAGCTCATCTTTTTCTTCCATGCTCAGCTGATTGTACAACCGATGTTCCAGTTTCAGCAGCACTTGCTTAGCGGCATTCCACTCACCCATGAACTGTTCTTTTTCAATAGCAGTCGCATTTTCGTAAGCCAGGTGTTTGTCGTTTATTACATTATTCTGCTGGGCTATTTCATAGCGAAGGCGGTCGCTTTCTCTTTCAAAGCTTTGTCCGTCTCCTTTGCTGTGTGTAGTAACCAGGCGGCCAGCCACACCACCGAGGTAGGCTTGTGCTTTTTCTTTTTCTGCAAACACTTTACCGAGTGCTTCATAGCACTCTTTAGCTTCCGGATGGCTGGCGAAATACTCCGCCACTCTTTCTAAGGTTTTCATTCTATTGTTTTTTGATGATAGATATTAATTGTCCCGATAATTATCGGGAGAAACAATAGGATAATTACTCGTCCGTTCGTCTTATGTAAGCAGCTTTTACAGCACCTGTAGCAGAGGATGTATTAGTGCATCGAAAGCGATAACTGGAATAGATAGTACTGGTGACAGGTGTCACCAATGTTTGTGCTGCTGTAATATCTGTAAGTGCTACACTATCCACACCCTTCCAGGTGCCATTGATAGTACCTTCCAGAATTATTTTACCGGCAGTAGTACCACTTGTTTCTGTAAATGTGTATTGAAAGGCTTTTACCTTGCTACCTACATTACTGAACGTAATAGTATCAGCAGTAGTTATAGCGGCCTTTGTGGTCAACTTTACTGTTTGTGCTTTTGCTGAATCAGCAGGGATGGCCACAGACCCGAAGGTGAATGCTGCAACCAGGGCAGCGAAGAGGAATTTTTTCATTGTATAAAAATTGTTGTTTTAAGAATGTTGAATAAATCCCCTGGCTTACAGGCCGGGGGATTTTCTTTATCCGGCTATGAAAAGAAAAAAGACTTTTTTATTAAGCTGCAAGAGCTTCTACCACGGCGAACACACCATTTACCCGGCGAATACGGCCACCCAAACGCAATTGCATAGAGAATATATCACCGAAGTACTCTGCCCTGTTCGGGTTGTCAAACATTTTTACTTCACCAAATGCTCTCTCTACACACTCTTTCTGCCAGAAGAATGAAGCTGCTCTATCTTCTGCATCTGCTACGTATGCTTCATCCAACTCATCCACTACTGCATAAGCACCATCGGCACCACGGTAGCGAAGTACTTCGCTTCTGCGCATAATTTTTATACCCATGTATTCACCTACCACACCTTTAGTAAGGTCGGCTACACGTCCCATGTCTGTTTTTTCTGCTTCAGACAGAGAGTTAAAGAATTGTGAGTAGTGATGTGCTGTTAACAATGCGTAGCGGTCGTTATCACTTATTCTTGCAGCGTTCCACTGTAAGAAAATATCGTGAAAGGCTTGCTTGGTAAATGCAGCTCTCTGCCCGGTAGCACCGGATAAGGTAGCATCTACTACAGCACCATCAGTTAAGATTGTTTTAGCTACAGCGGGTGCCCATCTGTACAACAGGCTATCCATAGCACACTGTATCAAAAACTCTTCATCTTCACCCACCATGCTCTGGCGTTTATCATAAGAGATTTCATATTTCTCAATCTCTTCGATGTGCCGTGGCAACAGGTAGAAGGTGTCAATAGCATACGTAATGTCGCTATCAGTTCTTTTAAGAGCTGTCTGTGGAAACACTGCCAGGTTCTTTTTTATCTGTCCCGGCGCACCGGCTACAGGTATATGCACCACTTTACCTTTCAAAACATACATATCAGCGTTGAAGGCAAACTG
>JAYVKT010000421.1:0-3650 GCA_043768195.1 Chitinophagaceae bacterium
CTTACATCCGTCCATATCTCCAAAAGCTTTGCATTCAATGCAGCGGCAAATATAGCAGCAGTATAATCAGAACCACCTCTTCCTAATGTTGTAGTAATACCATTTTTATCGGCAGCAATAAAACCAGGCAAAATGAACAAGGAGAATTTTTCCGCCCCATACCAATCAATTATTTTTTTATCAGTTGTTGCAAAATCAACTTCTGCACCAGTAAAACTTGAATTCGTAACGATTAATTCTCTTGAATCTTTCCATGCTGCCGCAGTTCCGTCTGATTTAAACTTAGCAGCAATAATTTGTGAAGAAAGCCATTCGCCATAGCTACCTATTCTGTCTTTAGACCTTGCAGTTAATTCCCTCAACAAAAAAATGCCATTGCATATATCTTCTATCTCGTTGCAGCTCTTTTTTACTAAACTTAATAACTGGCTCTGTTGCCCAACAGGTATTAACTGCTTCACGGCTTCAATATGCCGTTGTTCTATCGTTATTAGTTTTTCCTTGTACTGTTCATCTCCATCTGCCGCTAATGCTGCTGCACACAGCAACAGGTCTGTAATACCGCCGAGTGCAGAGACTACAACTACCGTTTTATCCTTCTTTATTGATTCCTTTACGATAGCAACTACCTTATTTATGTTTTCTGCATTGGTAACCGAAGTACCGCCGAATTTTAAAACCTGCATGATTGAAATTTGAATATTTAATTAATAATGCCATACGGAGTTTTCATCTTCATACAGCAAAATGCCCGATTGGTAATATAGAATAGTACAACCCTTACCGGGTTGTTGTGGTGCTGGTAGTTATTGTGAGACTCACCACAGAAGAAGAAATAATATGTTGCAGATTAAAGACCACCTGTTTTATTCAGTTGCACAATATAGATTGAAATCCATGATTAACCTACTCATTTTACAAAAGAATCAGCAGCCTTTTTTACACTTCCGTGTTTTAGCAGCAGTTCTTTTGCATTTTCGTAATCGGTTATTTTTATTCTTTCCATCAGCATTTTAGTGCCCCGGTCAACCAACTTATCGTTCGTTAGTTGCATATTCACCATCTTATTATCTTCTACCCTGCCGAGTTGAATCATGACGGTAGTTGAAATCATATTTAATACCAGCTTTTGTGCGGTGCCGCTTTTCATTCTTGTGCTGCCGGTAACAAACTCAGGCCCTACCACCACTTCTATCGGAAAATCGGCAGCAGCACTTACCGGCGAATCAGGATTGCAGGATATACTTCCGGTAATGATTCCCCTTTTCCTGCATTCTTCCAGGGCTCCAATTACATATGGTGTTGTTCCGCTTGCGGCTATTCCAATTACCACATCCTTATCACTTACATTATGCTCCAGTAAATCTTTCCAGCCCTGTTCTTTATCATCTTCTGCAAATTCAACTGCGGTTGTTATTGCTTTTTCGCCACCGGCAATGATGCCAATTACCAAACCATACGGTACCCCGTAAGTTGGCGGACATTCACTGGCGTCTACAATTCCCAGCCGTCCGCTAGTGCCGGCACCAATGTAAAACATCCTTCCACCCATCAGCATTTTATCACCGGCAGCTTCGGCCAATTTTTCTATCTGTGGAATTGATTTTTCTACTGCCGTTGGAACGGTCTGGTCTTCGCTATTAATATTTTGTAATATTTCTACTACCGTCATTTTTTCGAGGTGACGATAGCTGCTTGCCTGCTCCGATATTTTTTCAAATGCCATACTTCTTTATTTGTGGTATTCAGCCAATCCTTCCATTGGATTTTTCATTATTTTACCAAGCTCAAATTCATAACTGTTGCAAAGTTGCTGCAACACATCCTTAAAACCAAATGCAACGCTTCCGGCAAAACTTACTGGCAATGTCCATGTTTCCCTGTATTTGCACAAGTGATTAAAGAAAAAATCATTTAACCCGTCTTCAATTATATTTTCAATCATATAATGCCCCCTGTTTTCTGCCAGAAATTTTGCAAATCCGGCGAGGTAGCGGTTGGGCAAAGGCTTCTTATAAACATTTTCAAGAATCTCTGCTTTGTTTGTTGTGTAGGTCAAATCAAACAGGCTCCTCAGCTCCTCATCAAAGGTACCGTAGAGATAATATTGAATTACCCTTTTGCCCAGGTAAGCACCGCTACCCTCATCTCCTAATACATAACCAAGACCCGGGCTATTTGTTACAATTTTTTTTCCATTGAAATAACAAGAGTTAGAACCGGTACCTAATATGCAGGCCACCCCTTTTTCTTTTCCGCACAATGCCCTTGCAGCCGCCATCAGGTCATGGTTTACATCAATACTACTTTCAGCAAACACTTTACGCAAAGCTTTTTTCACGGATTTTGCATTATCAGCATTAGCACAACCGGTTCCATAATAAAACACTTCATCTACGTTAATATTTTTTAGCGCCGGCTTTAGTTCTTTCAGCAGCAAATTTGCTATTTGTTCAGTACTGAGAAAATAAGGGCTGATACCCTGGGTAAAAAAAGTCTTTTTCTTACCATTAAGAAGTAAGCACCATTCAGCTTTGGTGGCGCCGCTATCTGCTATCAGTTTTACAACCGGCATAAAGAATTGTTGATTTGGATGAACGAAATGACTGTTCCGCTCAAATCCAGTATTTTGCGTCAAATTACATAATAAAGGATAATAATGGTGAATAAAAAATTACAGGTTTGGCTGCCTCTTATTTTTTCGTTGGTGATGATAGCCGGTATGTTCTTTGGGTATAAGCTGGGCACTCAAAATGGAGGAAATAAGAGTTTTTTTTCATCCAATAGCCGTAGCTCACTGCAAGAAGCAGTTGACCTCATTAAGATGCGGTATGTTGATTCAGTTCAACTCGATTCGCTGGAAGGAAAAGCAATACAGCAACTGATGACTGAGCTTGATCCCCATTCAGTCTATTTACCCCCGGTTGATTTGAAAGAAGCGAATGAAGATCTGGCAGGCAATTTTGAAGGAATTGGAGTTGAGTTTAATATTTTTAGCGATACGGTTAATGTGGTCTATGTTATTCCCAATGGGCCAAGCGATAAAGCCGGTTTGCAAATCGGTGATAAAATATTAAAGGTTAACAACACCCCCATTACCAAAAAAATGTTCAATATTGACAGCATTAAAAAATACATCCGTGGAGAAAGAGGATCAAAAGCAGTGCTGGAGATTTTGCGGGAAAATAAACCACAACAAGTAACTGTAACAAGGGGAACCATTCCTGTATCTTCTGTTGATGCTGCATATATGATTGATAAAAAAACCGGCTACATAAAGCTGGATAAGTTTACCGATAACAGCTACGAAGAATTTATGCAGGCGATGGAAAACTTACAAAAGCAGGGTCTTCAGAGCCTTATTTTTGATTTGCGGGGAAATGGTGGGGGTTTTATGAATGAAGCAGTGGACATGGCCGACGAATTTCTTGAGGGAGATAAATTAGTAGTTTATACTGAAGGTGTAAACAGTAAAAAAAGAGAATACCGTTGTAAACGCCCCGGTTTGTTTGAAAAAGGGAAATTGGTATTGCTGGTAGATGAATTGTCGGCCAGTGCCACCGAAGTATTAGCTGGCGCATTGCAGGATTGGTGCCGGGCCACCATTATTGGTCGCAGAACGTTTGGTAAAGGCCTGGTACAGGAACAAT
>JAYVKT010000422.1:0-2137 GCA_043768195.1 Chitinophagaceae bacterium
TTCTAAGAAGGGATATACTGCCAACATAGGACTATCCGTGCTGCAAAGGTTTACACTTTATTTTGACTACCAGGGTAAGAAATTGATATTGGAAAAGAATAAAGATTTCTCATCACCGTTTTTATTCAATCGCTCCGGGATAATTATTAACCCCCGGCCATCTGAAATTGGATTAATCGTAGCTTTTATTATACCCGGTTCTCCGGCTGCAAAGGCCGGCGTAGTAGCAGGGGACATCATTATAAGTGCTGATGGTAATAAGAATTTAGCTATTTCTATAAACGAGATTGAGCCACTGATAAAAGGCTGGAAGAAAGATAGCTTGCAGTTGCAACTTATCAGACAAAATACTACACAGCATATCAATCTTTCGTTGAAAGATTTGTTGTAGCTACAGGTTGGCCATTGCTGATGAAGGTAACAGCGAAGTAATTTTTTAGAGAATACCAACGAGGGCAAATGAACCCGGCTGTTAACCGGGCTCTTTGCATTTTCGTCTTAGCGTAATTTTTTCTTTGGATTCGCTTTCTTCTGTGCTGAGCTTTTCTTTTTGGTAGGCTTATTCTTTCTGGGTTCAGCGTTCTTTTTTGACATACAATTAAATTTAAGGTTAGTGAATTATATTTATGGCTGCAGGAAATTTCTTCCCGTCTTTGTTTCCATAAGTAAACAAAGATATGCCTATAATGGTACTGTTTCCTGTATTCTTGCTCATGCAGTAAAAGTATAAACAGCACTATATCATACTACTTTTTTTCATCTTTTTTATTTTATTTCAGCTTCCGCAGAACTAAAATTTAATATCGCCGATTCGGGTCACTAAATTTCTTTTAGAAATAACTACTGCTGCCCCAGACATCGGCTCGGAAGCTTTACAAGAGGAGACTCGGCGGGGAAGAAACTTTGCTGACACACAAGACGCAACAGCGGCATACTCCTTTTTATTGAAAACCAGCAAGGGCAAATAAGGAGCCCGGATAATTAGCTAAAACTTTATCTTTAAGATATGTTTTTAAAATTTATAATTAGTTTTTTATTGGTAACCAGCGCAATGGCAAGCTGTCAAAAAGATCAAACTGTAGCCGTAAACACAGGCTTTTGTAGTTTCAAAGAAAGATGGTATCAGCGTAACACAACAGCTTTCACTCACTGGACATTTGATTCTGTTGAAGTGTACGAACCTATAGCCAACACACTGGCTTTACGTCACATATTCGATGGGTCGGTATTAGATTCTGCTAAGATTATTAATACTCCTTCTGGCTTGGTCATAATTAGTGCATTCTTCCCGCATTTCATTATTAATCCCGGCACCAATATTATTACGGATGTACACAACATCTTTCCTGATGATGGGAGAAGACGAACAGCCTTTTTAGATACAAATTTTATAAGCAGATACGACGCAGTTGCAAAAACATATTATCTGCATTACTTCATGTCTCAAAACGGTCGTCCTGATTTAATTTTTCATGATACACTTACCGGTTTACCTTGAAAAAAACCAACGAAGGCAAAAATTTGATACTCGGCCGGGAAGAGTGACTAAGGAGAGTGCCGGGGTATTTTCTTTCCATCAGTTTTATTATCTTTACAACACTAAGAAACATCCATAAAAAATGCCAGCAACAACAAACATATACCTGCCGCTTCAGTTCAATCAATTGGTTGACTTAGTTAAAACGCTGCCTAAAAAAGAAAAACAAAAATTACTGGATGTATTGCAGGAAGATGTAACAGTCGTTATTCCTGAATGGCAGAAACAATTTGTCCGTAAGAGTATAAAAAAATACAAAGCCCATCCTGAGCTGTTGATACCTGAAAAAGAAGCCTGGAAAATAATTGATGCAGCGAAATGAGAAGTTACAAGTTCTCTTTTACCCCTGCTGCTACTGACCATGTTAAAGATATTGCCCTCTGGTACAATGAGCAATTAAAAGGATTGGGCAAAAGGTTTAAAGCCAACCTGAAAATTGAATTAGCTGAGGTAAAGAAAAATCCTTTGTCCCGTTCTTTCCGATACGATGAAGTTCGATATGCGGTAGTAAAGAAATTTCCTTATGCTGCTCACTACACAGTTGATGAAGAAACCGGCATCATTACTATCCATGCTGTTTTCGGATTTAAGGAAGACCCG
>JAYVKT010000423.1:0-2825 GCA_043768195.1 Chitinophagaceae bacterium
GTGCTTGCCCAAATATTTTTCTCTTAATGCCGATTGATTCCAGATAAAGGGGTTCTGCTTTTTTATACAGCCCCATAGATTCATACAAACTACCGAGGCTATTGAGACTGGCAGCATACTCAGGATGCACTTCACCAAACGCTTTTTTTATTAAGTCGTTTGCTAATATAAAGATGGGTTCTGCTTTTTCGTATTGACCGGCATCTGTATAAAGCAGGCCAATATTATTAAGAGTGCTGGCAATATCAGGATGATCTTTTCCCAAAAGTTTAAATCTTAGCTCTCCCGATTCCACATAAAACTTTTCAGCTTTAGCATAGTTGCCCATATGTTTATAAAGATGTGCCAGGTTATCCAACAGGGTTGCGAAATCAGGATGATTGTCGCCCTTTGCTTTCTTTTGAATATTGATTGCCTGTAAATATAATGGCTCCGCTTTATCATACTGGCCCATGTTTCCATACAATGCTGCCAGGTTATTTAAACTGGCGCCATAGTCTCGGTGGGTTTCTCCCAGCACTATTTTTCTTAATTCTAATACACGAATAAAAATTGGTTTGGCTTTTTCATATAACCCCATTTGAGAATAGAGAGTGGCCAGATTATTCAGGCTGGTGGCATAAATAGCATTATTTTCTCCTAAAATTCTTTTTAAGTTGTTACCCGATTCGTTAAAAAGCTGCTCCGCTTTTGCATACTGGCCCATGTGCTGATACAGCGATGCAAGATTGTTGAGGCAGGTAGAATAATCCGGGTCGTTTTCGCCCAATATTATTTTGTTAATGGAGTTTGCCTGTATGTAAAGGGCTTCAGATTGCTGGTACTTGCCCATGTCCCTGTGCAATGCCGCCAGATTGATGAGGCAGGCCGTGTAGCTTTTATCCTTTTCGCCGGAATTTTTTGATAACAATTCTTTTTGCTGAGTAAAATATTTTTCTGCTTTTTCGAAGTGATACAATTTGTAATGACACAACGCCAGGAAAAAAATAGTTCCACTATATAGAGAATGATTTTCTCCAAAATCTTTTTTTACTGCTTCCGCTGCTTTTTCAGAAAAAATGATTCCTTTTTCGTAATCCCCTTTTTCAATAAAGTTCATTGATTGCTGCAGCAGCTCCAATGTAGTTTGGGCAGACGCAGTAAAAGAAAAAAAAGCCAGGCATAATGCCAGCACAAATTTCATAGCAGGAGGTTTGGCTGATTGGTAAATGAATTTACACAATCTTTCCCGCAACAACAATGATTCGTTAATAAGTTGAAAATCCAATCACTATTACTCCACCAGCACAAATGCCGCCCAATAGAAAGGAGAATATTTCTTTCGCATATCAGCCTGTGCCTGTGTAAAGGCGTCGTTGATTGTTTTGCCTTTCATCCAGTAAGAATAGAAAGCAGTCATGAGTTCGGCGGTTTCTTTGTCCGGTACTTGCCACAGACTTACAATCATTTTTTTTACTCCCGCCATTTTGAATGCCCGCTGCAAACCAAACACTCCTTCACTTCCTTTTACATCACCGAGGGCTGTTTCGCAGGCACTGAGTACAACAAGTTCGGTATTGCTTAAATTCAGTTGAGAGATTTCATAGGCAGTGGCAATACCATCTTCTATTCCTTCTATCGGCGTTTTGCCGCCCCAGGCATAATTGCCACCGGATAAAATTAATCCGCTTCGTAACAAAGGATCATCAGCTAGTGAGTAAGCATTTTCCTGCTGACTTACTTTTTCTGTTTTCTTTTTACTTGGTTGGGGAAGAAAAAACCCATGTGTAGCAATATGTAATATTTGCGGAGAATTATTGGATTGTGATTTTAATTTTTCTTCTGAAGCATTTGCTTGTATAAAAGACTGTGCTGTTATTTTATTCTGGTCAAATAGTTGCTGAATTTTATTTACTTCATCGGCAGTACCCGGAAGATTCTTCCAGGTATTATTTTCACTGCCTCTTTTCTGGGGTAAATAAAATAAGGAGCTTGTATTTTCTGATTGAGTTACTTTCTTTGTTTCCAATTGCAGACTGTCCATAGTAAAGCTTGCATTCCCAAACAAAACAATGCTCTTGGGCTTCGAAGCCGGGTCATTTTTTCGCAACGCTACCTGGCGAATACTTGTATATTGCTGCAGCTTGTATTTGTCCATTAACACAGTCATACTGTCAACAGGTAATGCATGAAAAGCGATGTTATATAATTTTCCCGCCGGAGAATAATTGACTTTTTTTATACCTTTTAAAAAAGGTTCTAATGGTTGCCAAATCAGATTATATAATTCTTTACCCAACGTACCTGCATTTTTATTTTTTACTTCAAGCCCACGATAGAAATTGCTGACCATAGTTGTGGCTGTGCTTCCTGCACTTTCAAATAGCTGGTGCAATTTTCTTTCATCGCAAAGTGAAACGAATACAGGTTTGGCATCATTTTTTTTTAAAATATAGGCACCATACATTACACTATCAGTCCATTGTCCCCGGTATAAATCAAATTTTACAAATTCTATTATAGCTTCATCTACACCAATATGCTGTTGAACGTTTTCTGTTTTTATCTTTAGGCTGGCCTGCTTGTTACTAAAGCCTGCCGAACGGCGGTTAAGATCTTTTTCCAGGTTTTCTGCCTGTGCTTCCACCATTTTTAAATCAACTCTCCTGTAATTTGTCGGTAAGGAATATTGTTTGGCCAACATGTTTTTAAACGATAGCCAATTATCAAACAGACGGATAACAGAACTATCCTTACTTAGCCTTATTTGCTCCAATAAGTTTTTTGTGTCGGAGAGTATAAGTGCCTTGTTTAAAAGCAGGTGATCAAAAACAATCTTGTTGAAT
>JAYVKT010000424.1:0-3040 GCA_043768195.1 Chitinophagaceae bacterium
GGAAGAATTTTTGAAGCACTTTCACATAATCATCACCGGTTTTTGCATGCAGCAAATCGCAACCTGCTTTTTTAAATGTTTGAGTGCTGTACTCTGTCACCCGGAAAAATTCCTGTTCGTAACTGTAGCGGACAAAACTGTTGCTACTGTCCACCCACTTTGTATGGCCGCTTTCCGAATCCTGAATCTGCAGCAATCCCGCATCGGGCAATTGCTGATCCATTTTATCATAAATTTTAATACCAATTACATCATGCTTTTTTCCTGCAATGCGTAACGCATCTTCGTAGTTAGCATCAATAAAATCGCTAAGAATAAAAGCAATACTTTTTTGCTTGGTGGAATTAGTAAAATAGCGAAGAGCTGTATTAAGAGCTGTGCCTTTCCCTTTTGGTTCTTTACTCAACAATTCTCGTACAATATATAAAGCATGTTGCTTCCCTTTCTTTGGCGGGATAAATGCCTCTACTACATCGCTGTAAAATATCACACCTATCTTATCAGCATTGTTCACCGCTGAAAAAGCAATTACTGCTGCTATCTCCGTAATGATATCCTTTTTTCTTGCATAAACAGTTCCAAATAATGAACTGGAACTTATATCTACCAGCAACATCACTGTCAATTCTCTTTCTTCTTCAAACACTTTGCTAAACGGATGCCCAAACCTTGCCGACACATTCCAGTCAATAAAACGAATATCATCTCCTGCTGCATATTCCCTCACCTCTTTAAACGACATGCCCTTGCCCTTAAAAGCACTGTGATACTCGCCGGTAAATAAATCACTGGTGAGTTTTTTGCTTTTAATTTCAAGCTCTCTTACTTTTTTTAGTATCTCATTTGTCGTCAGCATGTATGATTATAAAGTGAACCAAATACTATCGGAATCTAAAGTCCCCCTTCGGGGGATTTAGGGGGCTTCTACGGCACATTAATCTGTCGTAACACATCTTCTATCACATCTTCTACTTTCACATTCTCAGCCTCCGCTTCATACGTAAGTCCAATTCGGTGTCGCAACACATCCTTACAAATACTTCTTACATCTTCCGGAATTACAAATCCTCTTTTATTTAAAAATGCCTGTGCTTTTGCAGCCAATCCTAAATTGATACTTCCTCTCGGTGATGCTCCATAAGAAATAAGCGGCTTTAGTTTTTCCAACTTGTATTGTTCTGGATTTCTGGTTGCAAAAACAATATCCAAAATATATTGCTCAATTTTTTCATCCATGTATATCTGCCGGGTCAAATCTTTTGCGTTAGTTACTTCCTGGATGGATACCACCTGTTTAATCGTTGCAAAATCTCCCTGTATATTTTGGCGGAGTATTAATTGCTCCTCACTCATCTTCGGATAATCTACCACTACTTTCATAATGAACCTGTCCACCTGTGCTTCGGGCAAGGGATAAGTTCCTTCCTGTTCCAATGGATTTTGTGTAGCGAGAACCAAAAATGGTTCATCTAATTTATAAGTATTGTCGCCAATTGTTACTTGTCTTTCCTGCATGGCTTCCAGTAAAGCACTTTGCACTTTGGCCGGAGCCCTGTTTATTTCATCTGCCAAAATAAAATTGCCAAAGATGGGGCCTTTGCGAACGACAAATTCTCCCTTCTGTTGATTATATATTAATGTCCCGATTACGTCGGCAGGCAACAAGTCAGGTGTAAACTGAATACGGCTGAACCTGGCATGAATAGATTGCGCCAGCGATTTTATGGTTAATGTTTTTGCCAGGCCCGGCACCCCTTCCAGCAGCACATGACCATTACTCAGCAACCCAATCAACAGCCTGTCAAGCATGTGGCTTTGCCCGATAATGACATGACCGATTTCTTCTCTCAATTTATCGGTAAACTGCCCGGCATGGCTGATTCTTTCATTTAGTTGTCTTATATCTTCTGCGGTTTTTAGCATGGGGAATATTTAAGAGTCACAAAATACGAACTTGCAGTATGCAAATTATTTGCCGTTATTACAAACGGCAGAAAATACCATACTATTTCAGGTGTTTTACCGTTTTATTGTTTGAAAAGTTTGATTATTTTGTGCCTTCAATCCATTTAATATGAAAAAACAGTTTTTCCTCCTGCTTACAGCGCTTAGCCTAAGCCTTTTTATTTTTTCCGGTTGTGATAAAGACGAAGAAGTAGTTCCTAAAACAAGGACTGAGCTTATTACAATGGGCTCCTGGAAATTTGCAACAGCCTTGGTAGGCACCACAGATGTTTCCGCCTCTTTACCCACATGTCAGAAAGATAATATAATGACTTTTCTTGCTGCTTTAACAGGAAATGTAGATGAAGGACTCACTAAATGCAATGTTGGTGACATGCAAACCAACCCTTTTACCTGGAGTTTTCAAAGTGGGGAGACAGTTCTGAATATTTCTACCATCCTCTTCGCCGGTGGAAGTAATAATTTTAATATTGTCGCTATCAATCAATTTCAATTAGTGCTTTCACAAACTATAACAGTAAGCGGCACACCACAAAATGTAGTCGTTACTTTTTTACATTAAGATCAGGAAAGATATTTTCCCACTATCGGCACTCTTCTACCCACACCAAATGCTTTTGGTGAAATACGGATGATGGGACAGAACTGGTTGCGTTTGTATTCATTAACGTTTACCATTTTTAATACCCGGTCAACCAATGCTGCATCAAATCCCTGTGCTTTAATTGCAGCAGGGCCTTGTCTTCTTTCAATGTATTGATATAAAATTCTGTCGAGGATTGCATAATCCGGTAGTGAATCAGAATCTTTTTGTCCCGGTCGCAGTTCTGCCGATGGTGGTTTTGTTATAATATTATTTGGTATAATTTCTTTCTCCCGGTTAATATATTTTGCCAAAGCATATATCTGCATTTTATAGCAATCGCCTAACACCCCAATACCACCAGCCATATCACCGTACAATGTACCATAGCCGGTTGCCAGTTCACTTTTGTTGGATGTGTTCAATAAAATATATCCAAATTTATTTGCGATGGCCATTAATAAATTTCCCCGTGTGCGGCTTTGTATATTT
>JAYVKT010000425.1:0-4228 GCA_043768195.1 Chitinophagaceae bacterium
GGGTATGCGGATTGGTTTAGAGGGACTCAGGAGTCTTGAGTCGTTAGTCGGGAGTAGAACCCTAAACTTTCAGGCGGCCTCCTGACTCATGACTCCCGACTCATATCCCCGACTCGTAACTTTCCTATTGAACAAACAATTATTTATTATTAAATTCGTTATTCATTCAAGCTGTCATAAAATGAAAAACCTTCGAATTTTTGGTGTAGCGTTGAGTTTCATGGTGTTGCTATCATCTTGCGGCATGTTGAGTAATATGTTTAAACGCAAAACAGGATGCCCCAGCAACGGCAAAAATGTAGGCGCCGAAAAATTAATGAGCGGCGACCCCAAAGCCGTGAAAGATGCCAGGAAGGCAAAAAAATTCCGAAGTTAATTTAGTGTTATGTGCAGCTAACGACCACCCAATCCAGTCTTATGCCTAAACACCTTAACTATGAGCCTCACCCTACGAACCACACTCGGCTGCACCGAAGCCGTTATTACCGATGATGGAGGATTAAAAGAATTCTACCATGTAGCCAATATCCTGAGCCAGGATTTGGATGTAAACTTCTCCAATAAAGAAGATGACTTCGACACCATTGATTGGGAATTCCGTTTTAAAGGCCACAACATCACCCTTCACTACAGCATTTACAATGGCATTTCTATCTTCCCTACAAAAACAAAGGACGCATTGAGCAAAGACAACAAAGCGGTAGTAGAACTGGCGAATGTTATTGAAGCAAAAATGTTTAATGAGGGTCGGAGGAATATTGCGTAAACTCTGTACCTATCCTTGGGTAAGCTCAGGAGGAACTTAGATTTGTTCTTTTCCTCTTATTGTAATGTCTCTGAACTAAATTGTTTTTATTTTTTACCCAGCTTTAGTACTACTATCATCTTCTATTGCAAGTTTACCCAGAGTTTATCGAAGGGCACTCTTCAGGGTTCTGTTCGCTACTGAGCATTTTCGAATACTCCGTTATTCATCACACTTTCCCCTTTGCTTTAATTAATATTGAACCCCTCTGGGGTTCTGAATAAACATTACTTTCTTTTTTCTCCGGGTTTCACCCGAAGCTATTCACATTTTACCCCTACGGGGTAAGGCTCCTTAATTGTGCCCTTGCTTATTCGAATGGCTTTTCGTTTTTCTATAGTGTTATTTTCTACTTGAAAGACATAGTGACCTAAGTCTCCACTTTAGGGCTACCGAGCCTAAGCGAAGGTTGCGAACATCGTTCGGGGTCTAATAACTCTTCTGCTCTATACTTTCCATAATTCCCAAATAGCTCACATATCGGTCTTCATGTATTTCTTCTGTGTTGACAGCTTCTTTAATAGCACAGCCCGGTTCATTAAAATGAAGACAATTATTAAATTGACAATTATTTAATCTGTCCCGCATCTCCGGAAAGTAATGAGATACTTCCTGCTTTTCGATATCCACCAAACCAAATTCCCGCATACCGGGTGTATCAATTATTCTGCCACCAAAAGGCAAGTCATACATTTCGGCAAACGTAGTAGTGTGCTGCCCTTTACCGCTCCAGCCACTTATGTCCTGTGTTTTTAAATTAATATCAGGGAACACCACATTGAGAAAAGATGATTTACCTACGCCGCTATGACCACTAATGAGAGTTGTTTTATCTTTTAATAATTCCAGTACTTCCTCCACTCCTTCTTTTTTTTCTACACTTACCAAAAAAACTTTATAGCCCACCGCTTCATACATAGCTTTCCACTGCTCATATTTATCCATCTCCTTTGCTTTATACAAATCAGATTTATTAAAAATAATAAACGGAGAAACATGGTACATTTCAGATGCCACCAGAAAGCGGTCAATAAATCCCTGCGAAGTTTTTGGTTCTTTCAATGTTGCTACAAGCATTGACTGGTCAAGATTGGCCGCTACAATATGATGCTGGTATTTATGCCGTGGCGATTGTCGGTTGATATAATTGTTTCGTGGATGAATTTCATCAATGATGGCGGAATTATCTGTATCAGCCTGCGATTCTATTTCTACTATATCGCCAACAGCCACCGGGTTGGTAGAAGTAATACCATCTAATTTCATTACCCCTTTCATCCGGGCATCCCAGAATTTTCCGGTTTCATCTTTTACGGTGTACCAGCTGCCGGTTGATTTGTAAACTGTTGCTTTCAAGTGTATATTATTTTATTTTGTCACTTGTTATTCGCCGGTGATCTTCACCGCAGCCATTAACATGTTTTAATACGGCTCATTTCATTAGATTGCAAGATAGCAGAATAAATTGTCAGGGAAATTTTCTGAAAAAAGTAAATTTCAATATCATTTCAAGGAAAAGGAAAGCCAGTGCAGCCAGTACAAATGGAAGAAATCTTTCTTCCGACCGATTGAAAGAAGTGATATCTATTTTTGATTTCTCTAAGGTATCAATCTGATTGTATGTATCTTTTAGACCTTGCTTATCTCTTGCCCGGAAATACTCACCTCCTGTTTCAACCGCAATCTTTTTCAGCAATGCTTCATCAATGAAATCAATAGTTGGGGTCTTTGGTTTATTTTTGTTTCCCGTTACTTCAACAATGGTGGTAGGCATGGCTCCCATACCGATTGTATAAACTTTTATCCCTTTCGACTTTGCAATATCTAATGCTGTTAATGGGTCAATCAACCTGGTGTCTGGCGCATCTTCTTTACCATCAGTTATCAGAATAATGATTTTACTTTTGGAAGGGCTTTTAGATAACCTGTCAACTGCAGTTGCCAATCCTTCTCCTATCACCGTACCATCTTTCAGTAAAGCCCTGCTTTCTAATTTTTGAATTTGAGTAATCAGTGTGTTTCTGTCGTTGGTTAAAGGGCATTGGGAAAAGCTTTCACCGGAAAAAATAACCAGCCCAATTCTGTCAACCGGGCGGCTGCGAACAAATTCTTCCGCTACTTCCTTCGCTACATCCATCCGGGAAGGTGGAATGTCAGTAGATCCCATACTACCGCTTACATCCATGCAGAGCATAATATCAATACCTTCTCCTTCTGTTCGCTGTTCATTATTCTTTTTCTGCGGTCGGGCTAATGCAACTATCAAACAACTTAAAGCCAGCAACCGGAGAATAAATGGCAGATGACGAAAACGATTTTTCCAGGAAGAAACTGTAAAAGCATGTGCCGTTGATACTTGTATGGTAGGCTGGCTGCGGCTATATTTTTTAACATACCACCAAATCAATAGCGGCAGCAATGCAAACAACCAGAAGGCTATCGGGTAAGCAAAATCCATATTTTTAATATAGTTGTACAGCATAAAACCCCAAGCCCCATCCTTCAATAAACTCAGAAGGGAATTTTAGTCTCTGATTTTTCGATAATTACAATTGTGTTTTTTATTTCCTCAAAACTGGTTCTGGTATCATCATCTGACGGAATATATTTTGCAAATTTCACAAAGTCACTTAGCCGTAATGATTGTGAAAGTTTATCAAATTGTTCTTTGTTAAGATTCAAATTCGTCAATTGTACTACAAGATCGTCTGTTGTTTTTTGCAACGATAGTATTCCCTTCTTTCTAAAAATATATAACCTGAAAATATCTGTAAGTTTTGAATGATACTGCTTCGCATCCGGCTTATCTCTTTGTAATTGCTCCAGCTGTTTCATGGCTTCTTCATAAGGGTTGATTGCTATTTTGGGAGCAGCAACTGGTTGCGGTTTCTTTTTTTGTCGCAAATACATCCATATTAATCCTATTAATAAAGCAGCACCAGCCGCATACCACCACCATTCTATTTTCTTTTTAGCGGATTTTACTTCCAGAATATCTTTTATATCATGATACTCCTGGTTAGGATCAAAATCGGAAAAGACTACATCGATGGGAATAGTATCTGTTTTTACATTTTTCGAAAGGGCAAAAGAAGGAATAACCCAGTGGCCTGAATCAAAGCTGGTTATAATATAAACTCCTTTTATAGTTAAGCCACCTTCTTTATTGGTTGAATCTATAATCGGTTTTTCCAAAAATTCGAAATGCACAATACTGTCAATCTCTATGAATCCCTTTGCCGACTCAGGCGACAGATATGCCTCTATTATTAGCTGAATTGGTTCACCAATGAAAATTTTATTCCTATCAACCGATGCTTTGATAGTTGATCCGCCTTGTGCAAATACTATCTGCACAAAAAAGAAAGAGAGTAAGAAAAGTATTTGTTTTTTGAAAATCATTAGTGTTATCTGTTCCTGCTG
>JAYVKT010000426.1:0-10308 GCA_043768195.1 Chitinophagaceae bacterium
GAACATCTTGTTACCAATATTATCCGGCAAAAGCTGATTGTAGGTATTGAAACAACCGTCTCACATATCAAACTGGATAAAACTTTTCTTTTATTCTTGCCCGAAGGGGAACATCATGAACTGGGATTGTTGTTCATGTATTATCTGGTAAAAAGCAGGGGGGCAAAAACCATTTACCTTGGAGCCAATGTGCCGGTTAAGGACGTAGAGCATGTTATCAACCTGAAAAAGCCAGATATTGTTTTTGTTCACCTCACTGCTACCGGCTCCAATTTCAACTTTGAAAAATTTCTCAGTAACGTTGAACAACGGTTTGGAGGTGTTAACACCGTTATTTCAGGCCAGCTTACCCAATCTTACAAGAAAAAAATTCCCCAAACCGTCGAGTTTAAGCGGTCTTTATCCGAGGTAATGGAATATCTCTCTTCACTTTAAGTTATTCTGGTAGGTTTCAGGCCCGGTACTATTCTTGTTTTATTAAAAACAGGCAAAATAGTTTTGGCACATTCAAAATTATGTTTAACTTTACGGCCAAATCATTAAACAAAAAAATATGTCAAACCTTGAGTTCAACGAAATGCTGCTGACCAATGCGGATTTCCTCAAGCCTTTTGCCATCAACCTGACAAGAGACAACGAGGCTGCCAATGATCTTTACCAGGAAACACTTTACAAGGCATTAGCCAACAAAGAGAAGTATAATGCAGGCACCAATATTAAAGCCTGGTTGTTTACCATTATGCGGAATATTTTTATTAATGATTATCGCAGAAAAGCTAAACAAAAAACCATCTTTGATAACACACCTAATGATTTCCTCATCAATCAAAAGCAAGCATCTATCAGCAATGCTGCCGAGAGTGATATGCGGATAAAAGAAATAAATAAAGCCATTCAGCAGTTGCCTGAAATATTTAAAACACCTTTTTTATTGTACTTTGATGGCTACAAGTATAATGAGATAGCAGAAGTATTAATTGAGCCGCTGGGTACCATCAAAAGCAGGATTCACTTTGCAAGAAAACTGTTGAAAGAGCAAATCAGCCGGTTCTAAAATTTTTCCCGTGGCTGAAAAATCAGTTGTTGTTATTGGTAGTGGATTTGCAGGTTTGTCTGCCGCTTCTTTTATGGCAAAAGAAGGGTGGAATGTTACTGTTATCGAAAAAAATAAAACCCCCGGTGGCAGGGCACGGCAATTAAAAGAAAACGGATTCACCTTCGATATGGGCCCCAGCTTTTACTGGATGCCCGATGTGTTTGAAAGATACTTTGCACAGTTTGGTAAAAAAGTTTCCGATTATTATTCTTTACACCGCCTCGATCCTTCTTATCGTATTTACTGGAATGATGGCTACACCGATATGCCTGCTGATTTTGAGGAACTAAAAAAAGTTTTTGAATCATTGGAACCCGGCAGCGCAGAAAAGTTAGAAAAGTATTTAAAAGGTGCGGCGTATAAGTATGAAGTTGGCGTAAACAGTCTCGTTTATAAACCAAGTCGCTCCTTACTGGAGTTTATGGATTGGAAAACTGTTAGCGGCATTTTTAAACTTCAGGTTTTTTCTTCTATAAAAAAACATATTGCACAATATTTTAAACATCCGAAGCTGCGGCAGATGATGGAGTTTCCGGTGTTATTTCTGGGAGCATTACCAGAAGATACTCCAGCCCTTTATAGTTTGATGAATTATGCAGATCTGAAAGGAGGTACCTGGTATCCCGAAGGTGGAATGTATGCTGTAGTGGATGGAATGTATAAACTGGCCGTAGAACTGGGAGTGCAATTTCATTTTGATGAGGAGGTAACGGGAATAACGATAAAAGGAAGTACTGCGAAAACAGTAGCAACAAATAAAGATTTTTACCGGGTGGATGCTATTATCAGCGGGGCCGACTATCATTTTACCGAAACAAAATTATTGCCTGAGGAATGCAGGAGTTATTCAACTGCATATTGGGACAAACGGGTTATGGCACCTTCCTGTTTGATGTATTATGTGGGCTTGAATAAAAAACTTAAACAACCCATTCATCATTCTCTTTTCTTCGATGTTACTTTTGATCAGCATGGCCAGGAAATTTATAAAGATCCCAAGTGGCCAACAGAACCTTTATTTTATGTAAGTGTTTGTTCTCTTACGGATGATAGCGTTGCTCCTGCCGGATGTGAGAATATTGTTTTTCTTATTCCGGTAGCATCGGGATTAGAAGGCGATACGGAAGAACTGAGAGAAAAATATTTTCAGCAAATAGTAAAACGAATGGAAAAATATACCGGCGAGTCTATTCTTGATTCAGTAGTGTATAAAAAAACCTATTCAGTAAGTGATTTCGTATCTGATTACAATTCGTTTAAAGGCAATGCGTATGGTTTGGCCAACACCCTGATGCAAACAGCTATTTTCCGGCCGTCTTGTCAGAGCAAAAAAGTAAAAAATTTGTTTTATACAGGCCAGTTAACCGTACCGGGGCCGGGAGTGCCGCCAAGTTTAATAAGCGGAGAAGTGGTGGCTAAACAAGTAATTAAAGTTTTGGGATAAATTCCTTAATTTGGAAAGAGAATGATTCAACTGTTCCATACTACCAGTCAGAACTGCAGCCGGATTGTAACGGAGAACTACAGTACTTCGTTTTCTTCTGCCATCAGGATGCTGCACAAGGATTTGCGCCAGCCTGTTTTCAATATTTATGGTTTTGTTCGTTTTGCAGATGAGATAGTGGACACTTTTCATGACCATGATAAAGAATTTTTGCTACAACAATTCAGAGCAGAAACCTATGATGCAATTGAAAGAGGAATCAGCCTGAATCCGATATTGAACAGTTTTCAGCGAACTGTCAATGAGTTTAATATTGATTATAAGCTGATTGATGCATTCTTTCATAGTATGGAAATGGATTTAAGCAAGAAAGCTTATGATTGCCAGGGATATAAAGAATACATCTATGGCTCCGCCGAAGTTGTTGGTTTGATGTGCCTGTATGTTTTTTGCGAGGGAAAAAAGGAGTTATATGATGGATTAGAAAGCTCCGCCCGTTCTTTAGGTTCGGCATTTCAAAAAGTAAATTTTTTGCGGGATATAAATGCTGATTTTAACGGATTGGCAAGAGTTTATTTCCCCGGTTGTGATTTCAATAATTTTACCGAACAGCAAAAAAGGCAGATTGAAGAAGATATACATGCGGATTTCAGGAATGCCTGTGATGGGATTAAAAAACTTCCGTTAAAAGCAAGGTTTGGTGTGTATGTTGCCTATAAATATTATTTGTCCTTATTCAAAAAAATAAAACGAATGGAACCGGCCCGGGTGTTGGAAGAAAGAATCCGCATACCCAACTACCGCAAGGCAATGATCATCTTCAGGGCAGGAGTAAAAAATCAATTACGATTAATATAGCATGGAATTGACAGAAGTAATACTGGTGGATGTCAATGACAGACCAACCGGCACCATGGAAAAAATGGAGGCTCATGAAAAAGGAGCACTCCACAGGGCATTCAGTGTTTTTATATTTAATGAAAAAGGCGAAATGCTGTTGCAGCAACGGGCTATGAATAAATATCATAGTGGCGGACTTTGGACAAATGCCTGTTGCAGCCACCCGCTGCCAAACGAAGAAACGCCGATGGCTGCCAAAAGAAGATTACAGGAGGAACTTGGCTTTGAAACAACAATAGAGAAGATATTCGATTTTGTTTATAGGGCTGACTTTGAAAATGGATTGATAGAGTATGAATTCGATCATGTTTTTGTAGGAACATATGAAGGAAAAATTCATTTGAACAAAGAGGAGGTTATGGATGTTTGCTATAAAGATGTTCAGGAGATACAACAAAATTTAAAAAATCATCCACAAAAATATACTCCCTGGTTTCACCTGGCTTTTCCGAAAATTGAAAACTGGTGGAATGAACGTTACATAAATGAACCCGATAGCTCTGAGTTTTTATCGAAGGATCGGGTAACCTAAAAGCATAATTTTGCAAAGCAATGAGCACTGTTTATTATATACTGGTTTTGATAGGCACATTTGTACTGATGGAAGGCATTACCTGGTGCACTCATCGTTTTGTAATGCATGGGTTTTTATGGTATCTGCACCGTGACCATCACCAGGTGCGGCCGGGAGTTTTTGAAAAGAACGATTTGTTTGCTTTCATATTTGCCATACCAAGTTTTCTGATGATTTATTTCGGCACTTATGACCATATCTGGTGGTTGCAGGCTATCGGTTTTGGCGTAATGGCCTATGGATTTGCTTATTTTATGGTGCATGATGTTATTATCCATCAGCGGTTCAAATGGTTTAGCCGCAGCAACAATACTTATGTTAGGGCCATTCGTTGGGCACATAAAATGCACCATAAGCATTTAGATAAGAATAAGGGTGAAAGTTTTGGTTTCTTGTTTGTAAGCAAGAAATACTGGGATAAAATCCGCCGGGAAAAAAAATTAATGGCCGGTACTGCAAGAGTGGAGTATGCTCCTGAAGCAGAAACTGAGTAATTGGCCTGCCAACATCTTATCTTTAGTTTCAATTATTATTTCTGAACTCTCCTTCTACATACGATTACATTATTGCAGGTGCCGGTTGTGCCGGGCTTAGCCTGGCTGTTCATCTGATTCATTCCGGGCAATTCAGCAATAAGAAAATCCTTCTCATTGATAAAGACCCCAAACAAAAAAATGACCGCACCTGGTCTTTTTGGGAAACTGAGCCGGGTCTGTTTGAATCTATTGTGTACAGAAAATGGAGGCACACCTGGTTTCATAGCGATAATTTTTCCCGCCTGCTTGACCTGTCGCCGTATGAATATAAGATGATACGTGGAATTGATTTTTACAAGTATTGTTTTAATATCATTCAGCAACACCCAAATTTTGAGATTAGGTATGGTGATATAAAATCAATGTCGAATGAAAACAATCTTGCTGTTGTTCACATAAACGACGAAACAATTACAGCAGAATATATTTTCAACAGTTTGCTATTAGAAAAGCCGGTGTTGAAAGAAAATGATTATTACCTGCTTCAGCATTTTAAAGGTTGGATTATTGAAACAGATACACCTGTTTTTAATCCTTCAGAAGCTACGCTGATGGATTTCAGGACCGGGCAGCAACACGGTACTACGTTTGTATATGTAAAACCTTTTTCTGAAACCAAAGCGTTGGTTGAATATACGTTGTTTACTGAAAAATTGTTAGAGCTATCTCAGTATGATGATGGTTTGAAGGATTACATCCGCCAATTCCTTAAAATAGAAGTGTATAAGACAACGGAAGAGGAGTTTGGTATAATACCGATGACGAATTATAAATTTCCGGCTGTTGATGGCCGCATTGTTAATATTGGTACAGCCGGTGGGCAAACAAAAGCCTCCAGTGGTTACACATTTCGTTTTATTCAAAAACATTCTGCCCGCATACTGGAGAACCTTGTAAAAAGGGGCAATCCGTTTATTGTATTACCAGGCGGGCCGCCAAGATTTAAGTTTTACGACAGCACTTTGCTTCATATATTAAAGCATAATAAATTACCCGGCGACCAGGTATTTACAAGGTTATTCAAAAAAAACAAACCTCAGCAGGTGCTGAGGTTTTTAGACAATGAAAGTTCTATTGGGGATGAGTTGAGAATTATTTCTTCTTTGCCAACGCTGCCTTTCTTAAAAGCAGCGATGAAACAATTTTAAATGTTTGTTTTCCTTTAGGGGATAGGGGTTTATTGGTCTGGATCCATCTGCATAAATTCTCTTTTCACAGCTTTCAGCATACTGAATAATTGTGCTACCTGAATCATCAGCAATACAGCTAATGCCAGCATTACATACCACGGCAAGTGGATATACTTAACAGGCACTGTAATTTTTTGAAATTTTTCAATATGCCAGCCATTAAGTGCTGAACCAAATGCCATTCCTACTAACAGAAAGGAGATAAGAGAGTAAACTACTTTCATAAACATAATCCGCATGGTGGAGTAACCCACTTTAAAATTTTCTAAGATGGCCGCTGGTATAATTAGTACTAAGGCTATCCAGCTCCAGTTCTTTTGAAACCAGACACCATTTAGGGTTAAGTTCAAAACCAATACCAATACAATGGAGAGCAATCCCCAGGGGATGGTTAAAAATGCGGAAGGTTTGTGTGATTGAGTTGGCATAGCTATTTTTTTGTTGTGATGTGGAAGGTAGAAAATATATTGCACAAAATAAAACAGCCACTTTGCTGTCGCAAAATGGCTGTTAGTGGCCTCGCCAGGAATCGAACCTGGATCTGGAGCTTCGGAAACTCTTATACTATCCATTGTACTACGAGGCCTCTTACTCCCTCTCCATTTATGTAGAGGGTCGGGTTGAGGTTTATTTAATCAATCCCGGTGCATTGGTAGCAAATATTTTTACTGCTATGGCGAGCAATATTACACCAAAAAATTTTCTTACCGCTATCAATCCTGCAGGGCCTAACAGCCGGGCAATTGCTCCCAGAGATTTTAAAACGGCAAATACAATAATCAGGTTAACCAGAATTGCTATTAGCAAAGTTGTTTCTCCATAATTTGCTTTTAAAGACATAAGAGTAGTTAATGTTCCCGATCCGGCAATCAGCGGAAATGCAATCGGAACTACTGTTGCTGCTTTTACATTAGAATCACTTTTGAAAAATTCAAGTCCCAGCACCATTTCCAATCCTAATATAAAAATGACAATAGAACCGCCTACGGCAAATGATTTTACATCCAGTCCCAATAAATTCAAAAAACCCTTACCAACAAAAAGAAAAAGAATCATCAATGCACCAGAAATAAGGGTTGCTCTTAATTCCCTGATACCGCCCATTTTTTCTTTCAACGAAATCAGAATAGGGACTGAGCCTACAATATCAATTACCGCAAAAAGAGTAAAAGATACAGTGAGCAATTCTTTGGGGTCTATGTTCATGGTAATGGTTTTGGCAAAGGTAGTATTTGCTACAGTTGTTATAAATTAAAAGCCCCGATTCAAAATGAAGCAGGGCTTTTAATTATTTAAAGAGATATTTTTCTTTGAACAAGTTTAGTTCCAGCTGCAGGTATTGAAGACAACTTTTACATATGCAATCATTATATCGCTGTTCAATATAAGCCTTAAGCTCTGCTGTCAGGTCTATTCCATAGCACTGGCATTGCGTAATGTTGCCGGGTTTGCATTCAAATGCAGTCTTGCATCTTGGGCAATCTTTAGTTTCATGCTGGCACATCACACAAAATTTTTACAATTGAAAATTAACGCCGCAGGTAAAGTTGAACCTTCTGGCATTGTACCCAAGAAAATCAAAAAACTGTTTATTGGTAATATTTTTCAGGTCAAGAAATAGTTTAGCCTGTTTAGAAAATTTATACTCGCCATACAAGTCTATAATAGAATAGGCTTTCAATATTTCCGGGGCACTTCCATAAATAAATTCTTCTCTTTTGCTTACAGAATGAATTTGTGTGCTTACAAACAATGCTTTTGTTACTTGTACACCTGCATTCAGGTTAATGGCATGTTTTGGTATCCTGTAAAGGTTGAAATATGAAGTGTCTTTGCCTAACGGTGTTCCGGTACCATCATATGTTGATATGGTTTTGCCATTGGTATAAGTATAATTAGCAGTAATGTTTAGTTTGCCTTTTGTGTAACCTGCTTCCAGCTCAGCACCATAGTTGGTTTGCTTACTTGCATTCAGGTACTTACTTTCAAAAGTGGAAGGATTGAAAGTGTAAACAATAGCATCTTTGGTGTTGCGATAAAAACCTACCAACCTTGCTTTGAATGATTTTATTGAAAACAATTCTACCCCGGCTTCTCCAATAATCCCTTTTTCCGGATTAAGGTCAGCATTGCCGGCGGATTGATCGAATAACTGATATAGTGTTGGTGTTTTAAATGCGGAATAAAGATTGCCGAAAACCTTAGCCTTGTTCTTTATTAAATAGGAAGGGTTAAGTGTAAAACTTAGATTGTTGCCATACTCAGAATGAATATTCAACCGGCTGCCAAGCTCAAGATTAAAATTATTATTTTTATAAATCAAAGATGCATAAGGACTAATTTGATTCATTTCAACATTTAAAACCGGCGGAGCATACGGCCCAAAAGGCCCTGTTGACCAATAAGACTGGTCAGTATTATTAAAACGATAATCACCACCAATTAATAATTCCCACTGATTGAGTTTCCAGTTGCCGTATAATTCAGCATAGTGTGTACGGCCAACGTAATTGCTTTTTGAATAGGTGACATAGGGGCTGCTTTTGTGTGATGAGTCGTCGAGGTAATTTCTTTCTGCCCTGTTGTAATTATAATTTGCATGTACAGCTCCTTTATTGAAAGTGTAAACAATCCCGGCTCCGGCCTGCTTATTATTATTTTTGGCTGTATAATCTCTCTCATCAGTAAAAGCAGATGCATCCAGATCTGTTTTATAATTGCTGTATGTTCCAAACAAGGTTGCTTTTATTTTTTTACCAGCTCGGAAACCAAGCCGTCCGTTCACAGCATGTTGATTGTAGCCGTCTTTATCAAATATGCCTGTATTGTTTTTATCATACGCCGTTGAAAAGCCATCCGAACTAAGATGGGTATAGTTTATGGAGTAGTCAGCATTGTTTCCCCGGCCGCCAATTCCAACAGACTGCTTCAATGTATTATATGTTCCGCCGGTAAAATTTCCATTTATATTTATTTTCTTGTCAGTTGCTTTTATAGAAATAATATTGATAACACCCGACACCGCATCAGAGCCGTATAAAGTAGATTGACCACCTTTTAAAATTTCAATTCTTTCTATCTGGTCTATAGAAATAAAATTTAAGTCAAAATAATTGGTGATAACAGAGGGGTCGTTCACCGGAATACCATCTAAAAGAATCAATACATTACCTGCCGATGCTCCACGGATGCTGGCCGTAAGATTGGTGCCTGCGTTGTTGTTTGCTCCAATAATATTGGTGCCAACAACAGTATTAAGTAACTCACTCAATGTTTTGCCCCCACTTCTTTCTAATTGTTGTCGGTTAATTACAGTAACTACCTTTCCGGTTTCACTTTGTTTTTTTGCATACTTGTTGGCCGTAAGAATTACTTCATCCAAAGAAGTACTGGTGGTGTCCTGTGCCTGTAGCGAACTGCTGATAAAGACAGCAGCCACTACAAAAAATCGTTTTTTCATTGTTAATGAAATTTTTTGTGTGACTGCTTCCGGAAAATAAGAGTTAGAAATATAAACGTCCTGCGACTTTTACATCTCATGCCTTTCACCCGAAAGCTGAATGTTGTTTGTTTGATGTGGCAGGTCTTCTGGCTTAAAGCATTATTGAAACCTTCCCATTCGGATGAGCCGAAACAGTGGTACCTCTTCAACAATTTTACTCTTAAAGCCCTCCTTCGGAGGGTTTCGGAGGCTTCTTACAGCTACGGGGATAGCGTCAGATTTTGACTGACTTCCCTTTTAACCCCGATACAATCGGGGACCAAATCTGTGCAAATGTAGGGAAGGAAGGTTTTTTGACAAGAATAGTTTTCAACAATGAGTCATTATCGTATAAAATAAGTGCTGATTTATAGCAATTATTAAAACTGGAATAAACTTTGCTCTTCCTTCACGGTCAGAAAAAATCAATACTTGTATGAAGCAATTCTAAAAATTCTTCCCTAAAATTTAACAGTGAGAATAGTAATGCAGCGTAGTTTTTTACGTTGACTGGTTGCTGGCATCATTTTCTCCCGCCTTTTCTTATCAATTTTCTGCCAAAACTGCTGTGATTATTTAACCCTTCAGAAATCATACTTTATGTTTTCTGATCAAAATAATAGTATGCATAGAAACCAACAGGCAGCCATTCTATTAGTTAGTCTTATTAGTTTTCAGATAAGTGATGCCCATGCCCAGACGAATAGTGCAAAATATGAACTGGGTGCAGGTATTAGTAGTTTCGTTTACCAGGGCGACCTTACTCCATCAAAGCTCGGTTCCTACAAAACAATGCGTTTAGGAATCAATATTACAGGGAGCAGAATAATTAACCGTTCCCTTATGGTACGACTTAACCTTGCTATAGGCGGTTTAAAAGGCGATGAATCAAAATACAATACCCCTGAATACAGGAAGCAAAGAAATTTTAATTTTCGTACACCAGTGTTTGAAATAGCCCCAATGCTAGTTTGGAATTTATTTGGTAAAAATTATGCTGACAAGGGATTGTCGCCGTACTTGCTGGGCGGAGCCGGAATCTCCATTCTGAAAATTAAAAGGGACTGGAGTAATTTTAATGCAGCTT
>JAYVKT010000427.1:0-5889 GCA_043768195.1 Chitinophagaceae bacterium
AGCATTGGATCAGAAGGCAATTTTGCTTCTGTTGTAAATGACCTGGTAGTAGGGTCAATAGAACCACCAACCACACTGATAACAGATTGAAAAGGCGGCTTACCACTGTCGGCAATTACCACTTCCACTTTATCACCTTTCTTTACTCTTGCTATATAATTTTCCGGCACATTGGTTACTACTTTCAGATTATTATTGTTGACGATGCGGATACCTGAACCAGGCATCGCTGCACTTTGCGGCGAAAAGAATTCACCCACTTTTACATTCATCTCATCTATCGTTCCGCTGATGCCTGCATATACATTCGACATATTGGCCTGCTCCTGTGCCATGCCTACCTGGGCATTAGCGGCCCGCAATTGTGCAGCCAGTGCATCTACATCTGCTTTGGCATTTATTACTTGTATTTCGGCACCAATATTTTGTTTCCACAAATTCTGGTAACGTTCATACACCGTTTGCGCCTGCACCAGCCTTGCTTTTAATTGCCCGGTTTGTTGTTGTGCAGCTATCACACCTTGTCTCGCCATAGCATCATCCAATTTCAGGATGAGCTGACCCTTACCTACTTTTTGTCCGGCTTTTACATAGATAGCTTTCACTTGTCCTCCCTGGCCTGATGGTGCCACATAGGCCATACCTTCTGTTTCAATTTTACCTTGCAATTCGATAAAGTGTGTAAAGTCCTTCATGCGAAGCGTATCAACAGACACTAACTTCTGTGCCTGCTGTGCTGCTTTGGGATCGGCCTTGGCAAGCTGGTCTTCTAACTTTCGGATATCAGCATCCAAAGTACTTTTTTCTTTCTTTAGTTTTTCCAGCTTTACTTTCATGTCGCCGATATCGCCTTTTTTATCTTTGGCACCGGCACCGCAGGCCACCAGCAAAACAGTGATTAGTGCTGTGAATGAAATCTTTAGAATATTATTCATATAGTTTAATTTATCTCTCTTTCTTGAGTATATAAAAGTTTTCGGGTTTGTTTTATTATCTTTCATCTTTTTGGTTTTATACAATACAAAATGACTTTTTAACCTAAGTCTCCCTTTAGGGGACAGGGGCTTATAGTTTGCCCGTTGCTTTCATAAAATCAACTTTGGCAACAATAGCATCATACAAGGCTGTGATATAGTTTGTTTGTGCCGACTTTAAATCTGTTTGTGCCGTATTGATTTCTGTTTGTGAGCCGGTGCCCATCTCGTATTTCTTTTTTGTTTGCTGATAAATTTTTTCGGCCAGCTCCATATTTTTTTTCTGAAAATCCATACTGGCAATAGCAGAGGTAAAATTATTTTTTGCCACCGCCACTTCATTATCTATGGAAAGCTTGAGGGCATCAATCTGATTATTTGCTTTTTGCAATTCCAGTTTTGCCTGCTGCATTTTTGACCTTGTATAATAGCCGTTAAAGATTGGAACATGAATATTCAGATTAACAGATGCAATGTTGAACCAGTCCCCTTTGCCAAAAAAATTCCATTTATCCCGTTGTGCATTTTTAGCATAGTTAGCATTTAAAGACACGGTTGGTAAACGGCTCAGATTATAGCGGCGCACATTATACCCAAATAATTCTTTACCTATTTGTGCATACTGATATTCCTTTCTGTTCTCATAAGAAAAATTAGCGGCTTCCAGTATGCCTTCTTTTATCTGTTCATCAGACAGTTTATCAGTGAGTACCAGTTCATCGCTAACCGGCATCCCCATCAATACTTTTAGTCCGTAGTAACCGTTTGATATAGTGTTGAGCACTTTCCTCCTTTCTGTTTGCAGGTTAGTTAACTGAACATTCACTTTGTCAACATCAAGCTGTTCTGTAAAACCGGCTTTATATATTTCCCGGGTATCATGCAATAGTTTTTCAAACCTTGAAATATTGGCTTCCAGTAATTCAACCTGTGTTCTGCTTACTACTAACTGATAATAGATTTTATAAATATTGGCTTTGATAATTTCTTCTGTTACCTCTGCATTTTTTTTGGAGAACCTCATGGTAGCATCTCTTGCCATCAAGCCTACAAATACCTGCCCGTCAAACAATATCTGGTTCAGGCTGATGCCTGCTGAAGCACTGAACCGGGTACCGAACTGTGCCGCAATAAATCCAAAATCATTTGGCATCACAATGGGGTTGCCGTTCCCATCTTTTACTCCCTGATCTATTAATACCTGGTAAGTGGATGGTGAAATAAAATTGGGCAACACCTGTGTAGCTACTGCCGGGTTATAGGTGGTTCCGATGTTTGCATTAATTTGGGGATATGCATTGGCTGTTACTTCACGGTTTACCTGCTCCTGCAATTGCACATCTATCAAAGCGTTTTTTACATTCACATTATTCTTCGTTGCATAATCAACTGCCTGTTGAATGGAAAATTCATGCCTGGTAATTTTTGCTGCATCCGGTGACTGCGCCATTGCCAGCATGGGCAACAAAAACAATCCTGTCAACAATGCCTTTCCCTTATTTCTTACTCTCTTCATACGAATAATTTTTTTGACGTTGTTCATTATACTTTTGAATTAGTTTATGTCCTTTTACGGTGGCGAGCCCATAAACAAAATGCTCAATCATAATTTCCGATGTTTTGGCCAGGTTGTATTTTCCCGGTGGAAAAACTGCAACGTTAAAAGGTATCAGGATGGACTCTATCCTGAATTTTGATAATACATCTATATTCAAATCCGGCCGGTACAGTTCTTCTTTAATCCCCCATTCAATATTGTTGCGGATTATCTGCAGCAGAAATTTGTCTTTATAATTTTTGAACCGCTGGTAAGCTTTAAAATGGAATTTCTCCAAATCATACACCAGCATGGGGTTCATATTATTAAACTCTTCGGCAATATGCTCCATGGTAAGAAAAATTTCATGGATGGCATCCGTTGCATTGGTGCGGCAATTCATACAATCGCCTTGTACTTCAGTAATATGCCCTTCCACCACGGCCTCTACCAGTTCGTCTTTATCAGCAAAATATTGATATAACGTTTTTTTGCTCATGCCGAGGTTGTTCGCAATATCATCCATTGATACGGATCGGATACCGTACTGCATAAACAATTCTTCTGCTTTTGATGCTATTCGTTCTTTGGGTTCCATTTGTTTACAGTTCGGGCACAAAACTATGGAAACTTTTTTCGTAACCAAAGTTTCCATCCTGTTTTTTTGACCGTTCCCCGATTTTTTTCACCGTTCAGGGCATAATTTTTAGTTTACCTTAGTTTTTAAATTAGCTGAATGAATACTGGAGCCAACCCGCCGGCAAAAAGTACCGTTAAAAAAGTATTACGTTTTTTTATGCAAGGGCTGCTCATACTTGCCCCTATTGCTATTACGGTCTGGGCCATTGTTGCTGCCTTTAACTTTGTTGACGATCTTCTTCCCAACCTTATTAATAAACTGTTTCCTTCCTGGATTAAAGAAGATGCAAATGGAAACGTAAAAAAAATACCGGGGCTGGGTTTTGTGGTCGTTATTGCGTTTGTGATTTTTGTCGGGTGGATAAGTTCCAACTTCCTGATGGGCAGCTTTATTAATTTTTTTGATCAATGGATGGCCCGTACACCTGTTATAAAATTCCTGTACACATCAACCAAAGATTTTTTTGAAGCATTTGCCGGTGATAAACGTAAATTTAATAAGGCGGTGCTGGCGAATGTATTTTCTGAAGATGTTTGGATTATCGGTTTTTTAACGGATGAAGAAATGAGTAAATTTGAAATGGGCAGCGGGCATGTGGCGGTGTATGTGCCGCAAGCTTATAATTTCGCCGGCCAGTTGTATGTTTTACCAAGAGAAAAAGTAAGGAAGATTGATAAAATCTCATCCGGCGAAGCGATGAAGTATGCAGTAACGGGTGGTGTAGTGGATTTAGAGGCTGAAAAAAAAGAGGGGCTTACAGAACAGATTAAACAATAAGTAATGCGTAAGTTTTTTTTCATCTTCCTGTTTTCCTTTTTGGCCAAAAATTGTTTTTGCTGGGGCTTTTATGCCCATAAAAAAATCAACTACTTCGCTGTATTTCTCTTGCCACCAGAAATGATGGTGCTGTATAAACCACAAATTGATTTTCTGGCCGAACATGCTGTTGACCCCGACAAGAGAAGATATGCTGTGCCCGAAGAAGGGCCCCGGCATTACATTGATATTGACCATTACGGCACATACCCCTACGATTCGTTGCCAAGAAGATGGAATGATGCAGTAGCAAAATATTCAGAAGACACCCTGAACACTTATGGCATTGTACCCTGGTGGCTGCAAACCATGCTGTATAAGCTAACAGATGCTTTTAAAGAAAAAAACCAGGCAAAGATTTTAAAATACTCCGCTGAAATCGGCCATTATATTGCCGACTCCCATGTGCCGCTGCATGCTACAAAAAATCATAACGGTCAATTTACTAATCAAAAAGGTATTCATGGTTTTTGGGAAAGCCGCATTCCGGAATTGCTGGCAGAAAAAGAATGGGACTTCTTTATTGGAAAAGCTGAATACCTGAAAGTCCCATCTGATTTTATCTGGAAAAGAGTATTAGAAAGTGCCGCAGCAGCAGACACGGTATTAAAATATGAACAAGAACTGACAAACCAGTTTCCCGGCGATCAGAAATATTCTTTTGAAGACCGGAACGGCATCACCATCCGCCAGTATTCATCTGCTTTTTCCAAAGCATATAATGCTAAATTGAAAGGAATGATAGAACGACGGATGCGGCAATCAATTTATGCCGTTGCCAGTTTTTGGTACACTGCATGGGTTAATGCAGGTCAGCCGGATTTAAAAACCCTTTCCAACAAAGAGTTTTCTGCCGAAGACCTGAAAGAATTTGAAAGCCTGAACAACTCCTGGAAGAATGCCGGCATAAAAGGCCGGGAACATGAATAATACCTGCACACTCAATCGGTTGTCCTTATTTGCGTCAGCCACTATATCCCGCCAAAAATTTTATTTACATTTATGAGCTAAACTTATAAGGCCTTAATCAATTTTTTATGAAAAAAATTCTCCCTTTTTCATTACTGCTTTGTTTTGTTATCAACACTTCGGCGCAACACCAGGTTTTTGAATTAATGGAAAGAAATGACCTTTCAATTACTGAAGTGCAAACAAGGGCTAACCGCTATTTTGATAGTGCAGGCACTGGTCGTGGTACTGGTTACAAACAGTTTCAACGCTGGTTGTATGAACGTAAATTTCATACAGATGAAAATGGCTATTTTATTTCGCCCCAAACGGAATGGAATAATTTTTTGCAAAGCCGCAATAGTATGAGAACTGAAGCAACAGAGGCCGCTAACTGGACGCCGCTTGGCCCCAGCGGATGGACACACACATCGGGTTGGAATCCCGGTACAGGAAGACTTTCTGCTATGGCCATTCACCCGGCCAATCCAAACGTTATTTATGTTGGGTCTCCCGGTGGCGGACTATGGAAATCAACAAATGCCGGAGCCAACTGGACACCACTCACTGATAATAATTCTACCTGGATGTCCATATTTGCCATCACTATTGATCCTTTAGATCAAAATACAATTTATGTTGGAACAAGCACTAGCCTGCTTTTAAAATCAACCGATGGAGGAGGCTCTTTCTCTTCTACTGGTGCAGGGCCGGGAGGCACTATCAGAAAAGTTCTTATCCACCCAACTTCTACTAATATTATTTTTGCTGCAGCTACGAATGGCATCTGGAGATCTACCAATGCGGGTGCATCATGGATACAAGTACACACCGGCAGCAAAGAAGATATTGAATTCAAACCTGATGATGTTAATATTATGTATGCTTCGGGTAATGATGTGGTTCGTTCCACCAATAACGGTGTTAGCTGGACTACTTTGGGAGTATCACAGGGGATTACCAACACCGGCCGC